>JASHPD010000018.1 GCA_030038315.1 Acidobacteriaceae bacterium | reverse complement strand
GTTTCCTGAGCCACGCTGGGCATCGGCAGCCAATCCGCTTCGAGTCCCACCGAGATCGTGCCGGCATTCCGCAGATCGGCAGGGACCACCGGCTGCATCGTGCTCGGTAGGGTTGCAGCATCAAAGCGTTTGAGAGCCCAGGCCTCTGGACGATCGAAGCTGATATGTTCGTTCGGAATGGACCCGCCAGATTGAGCGACGGCACTGCCAGATAGAATAGCAGCGAACCCTATTAGCAAAATCAGATCGGCTATCCTTTCAATCGGCGACCGGAAAGTGAGTGAGGTCATTTTATCTCCTGTTAAGTCCCATGCGGATCATAGATACTAAACGTCAATGTGCTATCTCCGATTGCTATTTCTACCGTCAGGGGGGATAGCAGACTCGACCGGCCTTGCGGCTATCGGGCGCAGTCGACACGCGGGCCAGCACAGCCTGTAACTGCACCTGTGCCCCCGAATTCTGAAACCCAGCCTAACCTTATCTTTCTGCGTAATTGTCAGAGGATTGTCAGTTCAATGTCATTCTTTGGTTCCAGCAGCTTCGCTACCCAACATAGGAAGTAGAACTCATCTGGTGAAAGTGTGAACGATGTGAGGGATCTCATCGTAGCCGATGCCTGACGGAACAGACCCGGTTGTCAGTCGCGAATCCGGAAGGACTTAAAGATGCTCGGCGCAGGTATGGACAACATCATGCACCGGGATTTGCTTTCTCTCGGATGTATGATCGAAGGGGAAAGAAATAACGCCATGAAGTCAGAGGAACAGCGGAACTTCGAGAACCTGCTGCGCCGCGTCGTAAGTGTGCCTCATGCGGAAGTCAAGCGCCGCATGGAAGATGAAAAGATAACGAAGCAATGGGGTAAGGAAAACGGCCAGCGCACGCGCCGCGCCCGTCCTATCGTTTCCCTCGCCGCTGTCTCCGAAAGTAAAAACCGCGCTTAGCGAAAACGGCATTACCGACCCTCCGTTTCCGCCTCCTTCCCGGTCAGTTCCGCATAGGTCAACCGCTTTCCCGATACCTGCGAGAGTAGAGCCATAAAGCGGTCTTTATCATCCAACGGATTGTCTTTGGTATTCCGGTTGTTGTGGCGGAATACCTGCTCGTCTACATACTTGCCAGGGTGGAAGTAATTCGATGTTTAATGACGCGTTGTTGCGACAGAAGCAGAATACGAGCAGCACAGTAATTGCGTGGTAGTTGCTGATTCTTAGAGGGTAAGCGTTCGCAGATTGTCGTATCCGAACTTTTCTTAAAAATCTAAAATCTATTCAGAGAATAGACTCGTCTCTACATTCTGCGAACCAGAAATTTCAAGAAAAATCTTGCTTCCCGTATCATAAAACGCCAGATCGTTTGTTTTATGTATGTATGGAAACAAATTTAATAGAGAGACAAGATGTTGGTCTGGCGCAGAACGATGCAGACGGGTCGGATGATTTTTCAGTATACAGCGCCTTATGCCGTAGCGATTGCCGATGGCGCTTCCAGGAGTTTTGCAGGCCTATTGCTGGATTCCAGGGCGGGAGACACCAACCAGTCCAGAGCGAATGGGCCGGAGCAGAGTGTTATCCAGTTCTATGATGCACTTCGTCTACCCCTTCACCGCTACCTCATTAATATTGGTGTTCCTCCTCAGGATGTTGAAGAGATTATTCAGGAAACGTTTCTCCGCCTTTATCAGCACATCTGCAGTGGCGGCAAGGCGTTGCACACACCACCGTGAAGTTATCGACCGTGGCCGAGATGGCGCAGCGAGCTGCTTCTGTCTCACCTACCCGTGCAACTTCTGCCGCGGTTCAGGTGATGATGGCTGCGCCTCCTCTTCTGAATTCGGAATTGAATGCACACTTTCCGGATAAGCAACAACGGAAAATATACGTCAACCAGACGCTATCCATGGCGCAGGTCGCCTCTGCGCGAGCATGGGCATTAAACAGGCTGGTAGATCGCCATCCAGCTACGAGCCTTGCATTACTCGATGATTCGTCGCGGAGAGAACTGCAGGAATTGCTCATCGATCACGTCTCCGTACTGCACGAAGATATCGGCTCACTCCAAAAACAGCTTTCTCAAATTCTTTCGAAAAGCTCCGATACATTAGCGGCCAATACGCCGATTCCCATACCGAATCCAGAAGGCGCTGCGCAGACGGACGAGGATTGGCAGGAGCGAATCCGTCGTGTGCACTCCTCGATCGAGGCGATTCATGAAGCGGTTGCTACCCTTCTGACCAGTTCGCCCCCGGACCGCGGCAACGACGCAGAAACCATTGAAGTCAACCTGAGAACGTCTCTAACGCAAGCACAAGTTGAACTTCAGGCACTAGATGAGGAGTTGCACAAAGAAGTTCTGCAATAAGGAGTAACTACCATGAGGCCAAGACACAAAACGTTGCTGTTCCAGGCAATCTGCCTGCTCGCGCTATTTTTCGTAACCACTGTCAACCGAATGCAGGCGCAAGAATCCTCCGCGCAAATCAGCGGGGTTGTAACGGATGCTTCAGGAGCGGTCATCCCGAATGCCAAAGTCCTTATCGCCAGTCAGGATACGGGCACTACTCGAGCGGTGCAGACGGGCCAATCTGGTGAATTCATTGTTCCCGCCCTGGAGCCGGGACGCTATCGCATCACGGTTGCATCGCCCGGATTCGAGACATTCGTTACAGAAGGTGTTCTGCTAAGTGTAGGTGAGCAGAAAAGGATGAGCTTCTCTCTGATTGTCGGTGAGGCAAAGCAGACAATAACGGTTTCTGGGGATTCTGAACTCATCAACACGACCACCGGCGCTGTAAGCCAGGTGATCAATCAGCAAGCCATCACGGAACTTCCACTCAATGGCAGAGACCCGTCGAGCCTCATCTTCCTCAGCGCCGGCATCACTAATGTGCTGAATTCTCCCATAGGATTGGCTCCCGGGGGAACGGCGATTCCTACGGAAATTAACGCTTCCGCGGGAGGCGGCCGCCAAGGAAGCACTTTCTTTCTCCTGGATGGTTCGCCGAACATGGATACTTACATGCCGGAGACGGCTCCTTTTCCGAATGCCGACGCAACGGAACAGTTCCGTGTAAGCACGAACTTCGACGCCCAATATGGATACGCGCCCGGTGCCGTTGTGAGCATCAAGACGCGCTCAGGCACCAACGAGTTTCATGGCGGAGTGTTCGAGTTCCTCCGCAACAATGATCTCAATGCCGCTGACTACTTCGCGAAAACCGTCGATACGCTTAAGCGAAACCAGTTCGGCGGGTATGTTGGAGGACCGATCCTGCCGGACAAGCTGTTCTTCTTCGCCAATTATCAGGGAACCCGCCAGCACTGGGCAGCGCAGTACAACCAGATGGAGACTCCCACCCAGGCGATGCTGAACGGCGACTTCAGTGCAGTCTGGAATTCGCTGGCATCTTCGTCTGATCCGGTTCCTCTGAATACAGCGAATTATACTGGTGGAACTAATCTGTTCCATACGGTGAATGGCGTTCCGGGACAGATCAATCCAGTGTATTTTTCTCCGGCAGCGGTCAAAATCGCGACGACAGCTTTGCCGCTCGGCCAGGTTCCGGCCACCGGACAGGTCGACTATGCGAGTCCTATTCAAATCCAGAACTACGACGAGGGAACGGCACGCCTCGACTATACCTTGAATGACAACAACCGTCTGTACCTGCGAAGCTTCACTGATTGGGAGGAACAACCAGCCAGTTCCATCGACGGCAATCTGGCAGCGGTCCAGGATGCCCAGCAAGGAAGAGACTACAACGTCGTTCTCGGGCACGACTGGATTATCAATAAATCCACAGTGAATGAGTTGACCCTCTTTTACACCGAAGATTATGTGACTTCCTTTGCCCATCCGAAGGACGATAGCGGCAACGACATCTGCATGTCGAAATACATTACCGTCAATGACATAACGGGGCAATGTTACCTTGAGGGTTTGTCAACAGATGGATTTAGCTCCGGATACAACGAGCTGCAGACCGAGAATCGCCATTTCTACGGATTGAATGAAGACCTCAGTAAGACGATCGGAGAGCACACGATCAGCGTCGGCGGCAATATCTGGAAGCAATTTGCGCAGGAAAATACCTCTTATCCCGCCGCACCGATTGCGGGCTTCGCAAACTGGACAGGCTTCAGCACGGCTGATTTTCTGCTGGGTTATCTGAACAACTTTACGCAGGGTGGCGGAGAAATTGCCAGTGTCAGTGGATGGCAACTGGGACTCTTCGCACAAGATCAGTATCGGGTTCGTCCGAATCTTACAATTTCTGCCGGCCTGCGCTGGGATCCAAACCTTCCACCTTCGACGCCTGGTGCGGGGCGTGGAGCTGCGTTTCTCCCGGGCCAGCAAAGTACCAGATACCCTGATGCACCGCTGGGACTTGTCTTCCCCGGGGACACGGGTGTCAATGCCGCTCTCATACCTGCTACCTATGGTTATATCGAGCCGCGGGTCGGTTTCAGTTGGCAGCCTAGCAGTCTTCCTCGCACGGCGATTCGAGGCGCTTTCGGGATGTTTACCGGGCCTATGCCCTACTCTACGTATAACCATACAGCCGATATTGCTCCGTTCAGCCCCATCTATAATCTGAACGCAGATCCTGGTACTGGCTATACGATACCTTTTGACGCTCCATGGTCCACTTATGCGACAACTGGGGGCGTCAGCCCGTTTCCACCGTTCGCATCGACGATGTATAACCCGCCCACTGATTCCACATTCCTACTTCCTATAAGTGTCGAGGACGTCTTTGCCCGCAATTTCCATCTTTCAATTACCCATAAGTTGAGCTCCAATCATGGTCCCAAGTTCAATATCAGTCAGTCGAGACAGACCTCGCCAGATGACAGTGTTTCCGGGTGGTGGATCATGGGTGCGGGCGAGGTAGCCACCGAGGCGAGCGAGCTTGCCTATGTAACCTGCAAGCGAAGGAACATTGCCCGATCCTGCTCGAACGGG
>JASHPD010000222.1 GCA_030038315.1 Acidobacteriaceae bacterium | reverse complement strand
AAGCTGGAGCGCGCCTTTGGCTTTGGAAAGACCAAAGAGTTCGACCCGTTTCTACTCTTTGACGATTTCCGCAACGAGAATCCGCGGGATTATCTTGCTGGATTTCCGTGGCACCCGCACCGCGGCATTGAGACGATCACCTACGTGCTGGCCGGCGAGGTGCAACACGGCGACAGCCTCGGCAACAAGGGCCGCATGACCTCCGGCGACGTGCAGTGGATGACGGCGGGAAGCGGGATTCTGCACCAGGAGATGCCGAAGGGCGATGCCAACGGGCGGATGCACGGCTTCCAGCTCTGGGCCAATTTGCCGGCCAGCCTCAAGATGACCGACCCGCGCTACCAGGACATTCCTTCGAGCGCGATTCCTGAAGTTACTGAGGATGACGGAACGCACGCGCGCATCATCTGCGGCAGCTTCTGGGGCAAGACCGGGCCAGTGGAAGGCGTAGCGACCGAGTCTGTTTCCGTAGACGCGCGTTATGTCGATATCTCGGTCCCACCGTTCAAGAAGAAGCGGATTGCCGTGGAGGTGACGCGGAACGCCTTTGCGTACGTCTTCGCCGGCTCCGGAACCTTCCGCGACGCAAGCGATCCCCGCGCAGTGCTAACGGAAAGTGGTACTGATCCGAATGCAGCGCCTGTGTATGACGCGAAGAATCACTCGCTGGTGCTTTTCGACCGTGGCGATGAGATCACTGTGCAGGCCGGGCCGGAGGGAATCCGTTTTCTGCTGATCTCCGGCAGGCCGCTCGAAGAGCCTGTGGCGTGGTACGGGCCGATTGTGATGAATACGCAGGCGGAATTGCAGATGGCGATCAACGAGCTGCAACGCGGAACGTTTATCAAGCACGAGTAAGCCCGCGGCATCTACGCTCGCGACACTTGAGCGGCCAGTCCAGCAAGGGACTGGCCGCCTTTTTGTAATTCAGTGCAATCCAGCTACTCACTCATCGGCACATCCGCAGCAAGAACCTTGAGCGGAGTAAGGCCGCGCTGGCGCAAAGATCGAATGCTGAGCGAGTCATGGCGCTTGGCGAGGCGCACACCGTTGTGATCGACCACAAGCCGGCAGTGATACCACGCAGGCGGCGTGAGGCTCAGTGCGCGATAGAGAAGGATTTGGCGCGCGGTGGACTTGAGCAGGTCGGCTCCGCGCACGACTTCGTTGATCTGCATTGCGGCATCATCGGCAACGCTGGCGAGCTGGTAGCTGGGATAGCCGTCTCGTCGCCAGACGAGGAAATCCCCGAAATCCACGCCGGCGACGAAGCGCTGCGGGCCGAGGTTCAGGTCTTCAAATTCGACGGCTTCGCCGTCGGGAACGCGAAAGCGCCAGTTTGTGCCTTCGGGAGATTCCATCATCTCTGCCGTGGGTCCGGGAAGCTGCGCTGCATAGCCTTGATTCGCACGGCAGGTGCCGGGATAGATGGGCTCATCGTCAAGCTGCTCGCCGTTGTTCGCGTTTTCGTGCGGTGCGGCGATGGAGGCTTCAATATCCTTGCGCGAGCAGCGGCAGGCGAAGAGAAATCCGCCGCGAAGCAGTTTGCGCCAGGTGTCGAGATAGAGCGCGCGGCGCTTGCTCTGCACATATGGGCCGAATGGGCCGCCGTTTTCCAGCTTGTTGGCTTTGTCTCTATCCGAACGACCTGGACCTTCCTGCCAGCGGATTCCGAGCCAGTGCAGGTCTTCATAGGCGGCATCGGCGTATGCGGCCTTGCTGCGCGCCGTGTCGAGATCTTCCATGCGCATGACCAGCGTGCCGCCGGCATTCCGTGCGCGCTGATACGCCGTATAAAAGGTGCGCGCGTGGCCCACGTGCAGATAGCCCGTTGGCGAAGGCGCAAGACGGCCTCGGTATTGCAAAGTCGAGGTTGTGCTCGCAGGGCTCGCCATTCTGGATGCGATTCTAGCTTGCGGTGCGAAGGCACGAAAATAGCGGAGCTGATCCGAGTCTGTGCCTGTATTCGCGCTTACAGCAAAACCACAGTTAGGTATATCTCGAAGCCACAACTGCTGAGTGGATTTTTCCTCAAGAAAAATCCACTTTCTGCAAAGCCACAAAAGGATACAGTTACTGTGGTTTTGCTCTAATCGGATTCACCCTCTTCGCGGCCGTGGTGCGTGTAGTGGCCGACTTCTTTGTCGAGTTGGTCGGGATCGACGGAGACCTGCACCACATCCAGCTCGCTGCCGTCCTTGTCTACGATGAAGAGGCCCATGCGATTGCCTTCAGGACGCATGAAGATCAGCGACTGCTCGCTACCCTTGCGGCTGGTCTCGCGCACAACGCGCTGCCACTCCGGACCCAGTTTTGCTTCCACCACCTTGGTCAGCTCGTCACCGTCGATAGCCGCGGAAAAGTTGTCGAACTCGGCAATGTGGAGATTGGATGCCGCGCCGTGGCTGGCGCGGTTTGCGACAAAGCTGACAAGGCTCATCAGAGGAATGCGCGTGGCATCGACGTGGTACTCGGACTCGATGGCATCGACGACGCCGTCAAAGCCCATTGCACCTCCGCCTGCCAGTACGACCACTGGAACCGCGAGTGCCGCTACGCACACTGCAAGAAACACAAAGCGTCTCATTGGCCGTCTCCTCTTTGATTGATCTTTCTATTTGTCGTTCAGGCCCGCGCCTGCTCCTGCTCCGATTGCGCCCAGCGCGCCGAGTCCGCCGAGTCCTTTAAGCTTGCCCAGTTGATCGGGACGGATGGGGCCGAGGATCAGGACAATCGACAGCTCTTTCGGCTCGGCGCTGAGAATGAACAGGCCCTGCGGCTCGCCGTTGACGAGCTTCACCATGATGTCGTCGGTCTCGCCGCTCTTGCGCTCGCGCTCGTGTACGATCGGCGTCCAGTCTTTGGTCTCATAGTGCTTGCGGAGGCTGTCGATATCATCCTGCGAGACCGCGCCTTCCTTGTCGAACTCGTAGTCGCGCACGTAGATGCCGTCGAGGTTCTGGATCAACTGGCGCGTGTCGGCGTCGTCTTTGCCGTTTTTGCCCATGAACTTGGAGGCAAAACCCAACATGCTTTTATCCAGTGTTACTTCGCTCACATTCGAGGCGCGCGCAGCGAGATCCTTCTCGACCGACGAAGGCGGGGGAAACGGCGACTGCTGCGCACTTGCGCCGGCGGCGAGGGCGATCAAAAAAATTGCGGCAAAAGGAACTTTTCTCATCGTGCTTACTCTCCTGTGTCATGATCGTGCGCGGCCAACCGTGTCTCTACGTGATCCAGAGCGCGCGCGGTGATGCCGAGCGCGATCATCACCTGCCGCCGAACCTCTTCGCCCCTGTGGCGTTCTTCTTCGCGCCTGTGCTGCCAGAGGCCCGCGCCGGCGAGAATGCCGACGAGCAGGATTGAGGCCGCCAGGCGCAGCCAGATGCGCGGGCGCGAGTGGCGCTCAATCTCCACGCGACGCGCCCGCTCGGTTAGAATGCGCCGCTTGAGCGCAGGCGGGGCGGGACGGCGCGCAAGCGCTTCGGCAACCTGCCGCTCGAATTCGTTCATCCCGTCCAACTCGTCGCTCATGGCTGGCGCACAAACTCCTTCAAATAATCCTCGGCCTTGGCGCGCAGCAGCTTCAATCCGCGCTGCAGGTGGCTCTTGACCGTGGCCAGCGGCGAACCGAGCGCTGCTGCAATTTCTACCGGCGTCATCTCCTCCTGGTAACGGAGAAGAATCGCAGACCGCTGCGCTTCTGGAAGCGTTGTCAGCAACGCTTCGAGCCTCGAACTCACCGGCGAGGTTCGTTCTTCCGCCGGCAGGCCGTGGCGCTCCTCAATCTCGACCCACAAATCCATGCCGCGCACGCGGCGACGCCGTAATGCGTCTGTCGAGCGGCTCATGGTTACGCGCCGCAGCCAGAAGCAGGCGTGCTCGGGCGATTCCATGCGGTCCATGTTCCGGTCCAGCTCCAGAAAAACATCCTGTGCGATCTCTTCGGCCAATCCGCGGTCGCCCGTCATGCGAACGGCAAGCGAAAAGACCATCGCCTGGTGCGCATCGACGAGTTCTTCGAAATCCGGCTTCCACGCATCGGCCATCGGTCGCTTCTACTCTCTTATCCGCACGGGAGTGCGCCTGGGGATGCAGAGAAGTACGCGAACCGCGAAAAAAAGTTCAGGGAAAAATTCTCAGGCTTGCGGGAATGGAGCGCGTTCGAGCCCAGCGTGCGGGCAACCGCGCCGATCTGCATTATCACGCTCTGGCCCGCATTTACAGCGCGATGCAGCAGCAGGCGATGCTGCTCTCTTATATGGACCAGTTCCGCACGCTAGGCGGCGTGATCCTGCGGATGCTGCCGCTGATTTTTCTACTCAAGCGTCCGCCGGCACAGAAAAGATCAAACTGGACGCACACTAAGCAGGCTTGCTCAGAAAATCTCCGGCACGGAGCGAAACGCGATGCGCGTGGGCGCGGCTTTAAATGCGGTGAGCATGGCTGCGGGAGCCAGCGTGCTCATACCATACTTGTGATTGAGCGCGTCTATGGCAGCAAACAATTTGGTGCGATTCTCGTGCTCATCTCCTCGATCGAACAAGCTCAAACTATGCAGCCGGTCCGGCACAAGGTCGCCGAGATACACGCCGATGAAAAATGGACGCGCATACTCGTCGCCCTTTGGCTGACGCGCCCATAGCTTGCGCAGCGCCGTAATCAGCGTCTGGTTATCCTGGCATTCGGCAAGGCGAATCTCGTCATGCCAGCCTCGCCGCGGCACACCGTAACTGCTCACAGGTGTGGGCATTCCCTGCTGGCTGTGCGGGACGGAAAAGCCGACGGCGAGGCCGATGCTTGAGGCCCAGAGGTGCGCATCGCGCAGGCGCAGTGCTGCCTTGTGCAGCAGCTTGAGCGCTACGGCCCACGCTTTCTCCTGGGTGCGCATCTCGGGGGCCAGCACGTGCTGGTGGCCAATGGATTTCTGATGCTCGAGCTCGGCCATCTCGAAGTCCTGGCCGCGAAGCCAATGCCAGAGGCGCTCGCCCCAGACCGAGCCCCAGACCTGCCCCATCTGCTCGCAGTCGAGCGCAAGAAGCTGCTCCATGCTGGAGATGCCGCGCTGCTTGAGGCGCTTTTCCGTCCGGGAGCCAACGCCGGGCAGAGCGCGCAATTCCAGCGCAGGCAGCGCCGTGGGCAGAACATCCGGCGGCAGGGCCACAAGGCCGTCGGGCTTTTCCATGTCACTGGCAATCTTGGCCAGAAAACGGTTAGGCGCAAGGCCGACGGAGCTGCGCAGCATCTCTCCGACCTGTTCTTTGATGGTGCGCTTAACCTTGCGGCCGATTTCAAGTGCGTTTAGGAGCGTGCGCTCACGTCCCATCAGACGGCAGGCCATCTCATCAATGGAGCAGACGGCCGTGACCGGCACGCAGCTTTCCACCGCTTCCACCACTCTGTGATGGATTCTGGTGTAGAGCTCATGGCGGCCTTCAACAAAGATAAGGTCCGGGCAGAGTTTTTTTGCGTCGGCGACAATGGTGCCGGTCTTTACCCCGTAGGCTTTGGCCTCGTAGCTGGCGGCAATGCAACAGGTAGTATCAGCCATCATGGGTACCACCGCAACAGGCCGGTTGCGCAGCTCGGGGCGGACCTGTTGTTCGCAGGAAGCGAAGTAGGAATTCAGGTCGACGAAGAGCCAGTTGAGGGTACGAGCTTCAACGGGGGAGCTTGAAGGTGTCTCCGGCTGCTCTGCGGCGGTTTTCGCTTCCCGTTCCGCATTGGCGCGAGGCGCAACTGTGCGCCGCTCGTGGATCATGGCGTCGGTGGGAGGCTTGTTGGCCGGCGGGATGGGATTTTTCCCCATTGCGGAAGGGATTTTTAATCCTGAAGTAATTTTTGTCTTTTATTCGCCATTTTTCAAGTGGAATTCCTGCGTTCTCCACAACGAATTTCCTGCTGGCGGGTCCAAATTTACCGATGGTACACTTGGGGCACTCGGAGACGCTCCGGGGATGGACCCCAATTCCATCGTTAAAGAGGGGCGCGGGCGGTTCAGGGCAACCCGCGAACGACGAAACTATGTGGCATTGGATAATGACAAGCGGAAGTCTGGTGGCGCTGGTGGTGACGGCCGGTGTAGCGGTCCTGATGTTTTGCTGCCTGAGCTGCGCCAAGTGCCCGTGCAAAGACAAGGACGACCTCTTTAAACGGCACGAGGTCTAGCTCATCCGGCCGGCGTTCCCTGATGGAAGCGCAGGCGCCAGTTGCCGTTTTCTTTGATCCAGATTGAGCTGCGCAGGCTTGCCGTCTGCTGTCCTGTTTGTGCGTTGGTGCGCACGCAGCGCCATGTGACAAGGGTCGCGTCCGGGCCGAGCGGGATGCACTGGAAATCTTTGATTGCAGGCGGTGTGAACGCTTCTTCGGCAAGAAGATCAAGCACGGATTCAAGCGTCCAGATGCGGCCGGAGGCGCCGAACTCCACAAAATCCGCAGCGAGCAGTGCCTGCATCTGCGCACGATTGCTGCGAACATCCGGGTTGAGCAGCGACTCTTCCAGGCTGCGCAGATACGCGGCAAGGCTTGCGTCGTTAGGAAGCGGGGCGGTCATGGTCTGGCTCTATGCTACGCGGACGCCGACTTCAGCAGATCCGGGCGCGTTGTGGCGAGATGAGCGATCAGCTCGCCGAAGAGCGTATTCGCCCAGGCAAACCATGCGCGCGTGAACTGCTTCGGATCGTCTTTGAAATAACTCTCGTGAATGAATCCGGTTCCGGCAGAGCTGGCCTTGAGCATCTGCAGGGCTTTCCGAGTCTCGCTGTCGGAATCGCTGGTGAGCGCGTAGATGATCTGCGACATCGGCCAGATCATGCCTGCGCCTTCATGCGGTCCGCCGATACCTTCGCCCGCAGTGCCGCGGAAGAACCAGGAATTGCGGTCGCTCCAGACAAAGGCGCGCGTGCGCGCGTAGAGCGCGGCGTCGGGTGAGCTTTTTAAATACGGCAGCGCAAGCAGGCTCGGCACATTGGCGTCGTCCACGAGCGCGTGGCTGCCAAAGCCGTCCACTTCATAGGCCCAGATAGAGCCTTGCGGCGTGGAGGCGATCGCGTACTGCCGCAGCGCGGTTTCCACTTCGTCCGCCAGTGACGAGGCATCCTGCGCAAGCACGCTGTCATGCAGAATTGCGGCGGACATTTCCGCCAACTGGCGTAGTGACGTGACGGCAAAGAGATTCGCGGGCACGAGAAACGGGAAGAGGCACGCATCATCCGACGGGCGGAATCCGGAGGCGATCAGCCCGACCGGATTCACGGGATTGCCGTAGCCCTTTTCGCCAAGCGTCTCCGTGGGCGTGCTCGCGGTGCGCTGAAAGTGATACGGACCGAGGCCGTGCTTGCGCTGCTGCTCGCGCATGGTGCGGACGACAACTCGCATCGCATCGTGCCATTGCGCATTGAAGGGCTGCGTGCCGCCGGTGCGCTTCCAGTAGCCGTGCGCCAGGCGGATGGGATAGCAGAGCGAATCGAGCTCGTACTTGCGCTCGCCCACGCCCTGCTTCATCTCGGTCTGGTCGTGGCGGCTCCATTCCAGCGGAGGCGCGTTGAGATCAGCCATGAAGGCGTTAGCGTAGGGATCGATGAGGATATGGCGTGTCTGGCGGCGGATGACGCCTTCGATGAGCGAGCGCAGGCGCTCGTCGCGGCGGGCAAGATCGAGGTACGGCCAGACCTGCGCGGAGGAATCGCGCTGCCACATGGCGGCAATATCGCCGGTAATGACAACCGTGTCCGGTTTGCCTTCAAAAGTTCCCGGCTCAACCGTTGTGTCGAGGGTATTTGGAAAGCAATTCACGAAGAGATGCGCCAGCTCGGGGTCGCCGATGCGCGCGCGAATCTCCGTGAGGTACTGCTCGACGGCTTCCGAGCGGAAGCGACGATCCGCAGGCTCAGGCCGTTCGCCGTTCGCTACCGGCGAGACGGGATCGTCCGCAGCCGAGACGCTGCGCGTTGCCATATTCGGGAGAAGCGTTGCCAGAGCAGTCATTCCTCCGATCTCGAATAAGTTTCTACGGGAAAACATTCGGGCAGGGCTCATCCTTCTGACCTCGGCGCAATCATGGAATCGTTTCCATCCATATAAAATACGAGATGGATCGATTGTCGCAAGTTTGTCCGCATCTTGACCTGGGGAATTCATCGTATGTCATCTATATCGCGCCGTAGATTTTTGCAGAGTAGTGGTGTGTTGTGCGCCGTTTCAGCGTTGCCGTTTTCTACCTTTGCCGTTCCTCAGGGCGCGGATGCCGCCGATCCGCTTCGCTGGGTGGACCAGCGGATTGGCCTGGGCGGGCACGGGCACTGTTTTCCCGGCGCCAGCCTTCCCTTCGGCGCGGTGCAGCTCAGCCCGGACACGTTTAACGACGGCTGGGACTGGTGCTCGGGCTATCACATCTCGGATGCGTCGATCATGGGCTTCAGCCATACGCACCTGAGCGGCACGGGCTGCGGCGATCTGCTGGATTTCCTGGTCATGGCCGGCACCGGCAAGGTGAAGCTGGTTCCCGGGCCGCGCTCGAACCCCGACGAAGGCTATCGCTCGCGTTTCTCGCATGACGATGAGATGCTTGAGCCGGGCTACTACTCGGTGCTGCTCAAGGACCCCAACGTGCGTGTGGAATTAACGGCGACCGAGCGCACGGGATTGCACAAATATACCTTTCCTGCGAGTGATGATGCGTGGCTGATCGTCGATCTGGCGCACAGCTATCTGAGCAGCGGCGGCTCTTCGGTGTACAGCGCGGAACTGAGCCGGACGGCGCCGGACACGCTTGCGGGCGGGCACGTGACCTGCGCCTGGGGCAACATGCGGCACTGCTACTTCACGCTGCAGGTTTCAAAGCAGCCAACGAGCGTTGTTTTCTACTCCGACGACAAGCCGGTGAGTGCCGAAGGCAAGCTCGAAGGCGACAACCTCAAGGCGGTTCTGCACTTCAAGACCAGCGCGGACGAAGTGATCTACGTGCGCACCGGCATCTCCGGCGTAAGCGCGGAGGGCGCGGCGAAGAACCTGCGTGCCGAGCAGCCTGACTGGGATTTTGAGAAGACGCGCGCGTCGGCGCAGCGCGCATGGCGCGAGCAGCTCTCGCGCATCCACGCCGAGTTTGCCACGCCGGAGCGGAAGCGCGTCTTCTACACCGCGCTCTATCACATGTCGCTCGGGCCGCAGCTCTTTGATGACGTGGACGGGCGCTACCGAGGCATGGATGCGCAGATTCACCAGTTGCCGCAGGGTGCGCATAATCACACTACCTTCTCGCTGTGGGATACCTTCCGCGCGGCGCATCCGGCTTATACGCTCATCCAGGGCGAGCGCGTGCCGGACTTCGTCAACAGCCTGATCCGCATGGCCGAGCAGAGCCCCGCCGGGATGCCGGTGTGGCCGCTGCAAGGGACGGAGACGGGCACGATGACCGGCTATCACTCGGCCAGCGTCATCAGCGAAGCCATCGTCAAAGGCTTCCCCGGCATCGATGCCGAGGCGGCCTATCGCGTGATGATGCGGCGGGCGATGGTGGAGAACTACGAGGGGCTCGGCTACTATCGCCAGCTTGGCTTTATCCCCGCGGACCGCGAGCCGGAATCGGTCTCGAAGACCTTCGAGTACTGCTACAACGACTGGGCGATTGCGCATGTGGCGAAGAAGCTGGGGCGCGACGCCGAAGCCGAGCTGCTGCGCCGGCGCTCGACGAACTACCGGCACTACTTCAACCCCGCCAACACCTTCATGCAGCCGAAGCTCTCGAACGGCGCGTGGGCGCTGCCCTTTGATCCGATCGAGATGGGCCATAGCAAGGAGTGGCGCGACTACACGGAATCGAATGCGTGGCAGACGACCTTCGGCGTGATGCACGATCCGGCGGGGCTGATCGATCTCTTCGGCGGGCGCGAGCCGTTCCTGGCGAAATTAGACGCACTCTTCACCGTGCCTTCCACGCTGCCGCCCGATGCGCCGCCGGATATCGCCGGCATGGTGGGCCAGTACGCGCATGGCAACGAGCCTTCGCATCACATTGCGTATCTCTACGTCTACGCGGGCCAGCCGTGGAAGACGCAGGCGCGGGTGCGCTCGCTGATGGACACGATGTACAACGATACGCCGGATGACGGCATCGCGGGCAACGAGGACGTGGGCCAGATGTCGGCCTGGTTCATCCTCTCCGCGCTGGGTTTTTACGCGGTGGCCCCGGTGAGCGGGAATTACGTGCTCGGCTCGCCGCTGGTGGAGCGCGCTGTGCTCACCGTCAACAATGGCAGGAAGCTCGAGATCGAAGTCCGGCGCAGCGATCCCAAGCACGTCTACGTGCAGTCCTTCACGCTCAACGGAGTGCCGCAGCAGCGCGCCTGGTTCCACCACTCCGAGATCGCCCACGGCGGACACATCCTCTTCGTGCTCGGACCGGAGCCCAATACGGAATTCGCCCAGAAACCGGAATTGGCTCCGCCGTCACTGATCCTCGGATAAGGAGCGAAGACGCTTCCAGCGCGGCAAAGTCTATCGGACGCTCCGGTTTTGACCGGAACGCCAGACGCAGGTGGAGATGGAGCCTGCGCTCAGTGCGATTGGGAAGCAATTTTCCGTGGTAAGCACATTCAGAGACTGGCACTCAGGCGGTGCTGCACGCGGGAGAATGCCTCGATGATTTCGGGGGCGCGCGCGTGCCGCCGCGCGGTCACTACCGGCTCGCCGTGCACAACCACATCTGCAATCGCGCGTGGTGATGCGCCGAGGACGATGGCATTGAGCAGATCTTCCGGTTGGGCACCCGCGATTGCCGCGTCCTGCAGATCAATGGTAAGGAAGTCGGCAAATTTGCCTGCTTCCAATGCGCCCGCTTCGACGTGCAGGCTATGGGCTCCGGAGCGCGTGGCGCAATCGAGCAGCAGCGCGCTCATCGGCTGATCGTGGCACCCGTCCAGCACGGCGCGCTCCAGCTTGCTCAGACGCAGGTTGGTTTCGAGTTCTCGCGCATTTTCAAAGCCATCGGTCTGGGAGTGGCTGTCCGTGCCGAGAGCGATGGAAACGCCGGATGCGAGCAACTGATCCGCGGGCAGGATTCCGTCGCCGAGATTGCGCTCTGTAGTGGGACAAGCACCGACGGTAACGGCTGCACGGCCCATGCGCTCGATTTCGCCGGGCTGCAGATGGATAGCGTGAATGGCCGTGAAGTTTTCGTGCAAGATGCCGAGGCCGTCGAGCAATTCAAACGGGGTACAACCGTATTCGGCGCGGCAGGCCGCCACCTCGGCAGGCTGTTCGCTGACGTGCATGTGCAGCGGAAGCGCGGCGGCGCGGCTCCAGTCGGCAACCTGCACGAGATATTCGCGGGGCACGGCGCGCAGGCTGTGCGGCGCGAGACCGAAAGAGGCGGTGGACATTGTGGTGATCTTCTTCCGCAGCGCGTCCGAGTTGACAATAAACTCTTCCGGATCAGGGTTGAGGAATCGCACCTGGCCTGGATCGGGCGGTAATTGAAAGCCCGCGCGGGCGTAGGCGCAATTGAGCAGTACAATGCGGATGCCTACGCTCTGCGCCGCGCGAATAACCTGCTCGGCGAGCAGATTTGGAGCTTCGTAGCGCTTTCCTTGTTGCGTGCGATGCAGGTAGTGGAACTCGCCTGCGGTAGTGATTCCTGCCAGCGCCATCTCCAGAAAGGCCATGCGTGCAACGTCATAGATTTCTTCCGGAGTGAGCGCCAGAGCGCAGCGGTACATGGTGTCCCGCCAGGACCAGAAGTTCGGCCCGCTGCGATAGCGCGATTCGGCTTTGCCGCGCAGAGCGCGCTGAAACGAATGCGAGTGCACGTCCACCAGGCCGGGAAGCATCGCATTGCCGGGCAGACGGCGCACGTCTTCGACAGCGGAGCCGGATTCCGGCCCTACATAGGCGATTCTGCCTTCCGCATCCGCATCGAGGGCGTACCCTTTGCGGAAAGCCCCATCGACCAACATCCATTCCGGCCGCCACGATGTCATCCTGCAACCCTCCGGCCACTGGCCCAGACCTGATGCACTGCGGAGCTTCCCAGTGTATAAGCAAGGTTGCGCCAGTCCTCGCTCTCGACCACAACAAAATCCGCACGCCGGCCTGCGATGAGCGCACCGCTTTCCATACCCAGCGCCGCGGCGGCATTCGCCGTGCAGGCCACGAGGGCTTCCGGCGGCGTGAGGCCGTTCAATCGAACCGCGAATGCCAATGCTGCCGAGATGGAAAACAGCGGACTCGATCCGGGGTTGAGGTCTGTGCCCACAGCTACCGCTGCGCCGGCGTCGATGAGAGCGCGTCCCGGCGCGGGCGGCAGGCCGAGATGCAGCGAGACGCCGGGCAGGATGGTTGCAACGGTACGCGCGCCGCCAAGCAGCTTGCACTGCTCTGCGCTGCACGCTTCCAGGTGGTCTACGCTTAGCGCACCGAGCGCAATTGCGAGCTCGAGTCCGCCGATGCGGTGGAACTGCTCGGCATGGAGCTTGATGCCCAGTCCATGTGCCTGCGCGCAGCGGAGCACTGCCTCCGCATCGGCGGCGCTCCAGGCGTGCTCTTCCACAAAAATGTCTACGGCTCTGGCAAGACCGCTCCGTGCGACGCGCGGGATCAACTTGCTGCACAGCATTGCGCGGTATTGTTCGCGCTCGCTCGCATCCGTGGGAGGAATGTGCACCAACAGCGTGGGCACGAGTTGCACCGGCACTCGCGCTTGCAGTTCCCGAACAGCCTCCAACATGCGCAGCTCGGCTTCCACAGAAAAGCCGTAGCCGGATTTCACCTCGATGGTTGTCGCGCCGGAGCGGATGAGCGCTTCGACGCGCGGGAGTGCCAGCTCGACCAGCTCCGCGCAGCTTGCATTTGCCGTTTCGCGGATGGTGTGCCAGATGCCGCCACCGGAGGCGAGGATTGCTTCGTACCGAACTGCGGCGCAGCGAGCTTCGAAATCGTCGAGCCGGTCGCCGGCCCATACAGCGTGGGTGTGCGGATCGATCAACCCCGGCACAACGGCGCGGCCGCCGAGGTCGATATGCTCTTCGGCTTCGCCGGACCATTCATCGTGCGCGCCCATCCACGCGATTGCGTCGTCGCGGAGCACGAGCGCTGCATTGCGAACCACAAGCAGATCGCGCATCTCCGCACCGCGATGCGCGCCGGTGCGCCGCGGCGTTACGAGCTGCGAGATGCCTGTGACGATCAAAGAAGCCATCGGTGTCAGCCTCGGATCATATCCGTCTTGGAGTTCTGCATACCGGGCAGATCCAATCCGCGCCGCGCGGCTACCTCAAGCGCCTTCGGATAGCCCGCATCGGCATGGCGCACGACGCCGAGCGCGGGATCATTGGTGAGGCAGAGCCGCAGCCGCTGCTCGGCTTCGTCGCTGCCGTCGGCCACGGCCACCAGACCCGCGTGCTGGCTGTATCCCATGCCCACACCGCCGCCATGATGAAAGCTCATCCACGCCGCGCCGCTGGCGATGCCAATGGCGAAGTTTAACAGCGCCCAGTCGGAGACCGCGTCCGAACCATCGCGCATGGCTTCCGTCTCCCGGTAAGGACTGGCGACCGAGCCTGCATCGAGGTGGTCACGGCCGATCACAATGGGCGCTTTCAGGCGCCCATCGCGCACCATCTGATTGAATAGCAATCCGGCGCGGTCGCGCTCGCGATAACCCAGCCAGCAGATGCGCGCCGGCAATCCCTGAAAGGCCACATGCTCGCCGGCCCACGGCAGCCATTGGCGCAGGCGCTGGTCTTCCGGAAAAAGATCGAGAAGGGCCTTGTCCGTTGCGGCGATGTCGGCCGGATCGCCCGAAAGCGCGACCCAACGAAAAGGCCCGCGGCCTTCGCAGAAGGAGTCGCGGATGAAGGCGGGCACAAAGCCGGGGTAGTTGAACGCATTCTCTACCCCTGCGAGCCTGGCCTGCATACGCAGGTTGTTGCCGTAGTCAAAGCAGACGGCTCCCCGTTGCTGTAGTGTGAGAATGGCCTCGACATGACGCGCGATGTTCTCGCGCACGCGGCGCAGATAGGCTTCGGAATCGCGCCGGCGCTCGGCGGCAAGATCTTCGCCCGGAGCTGCCACCGGCCAGTAGCCATAGAGCGGATCGTGCGCGCTGGTCTGGTCGGTCACAAGATCCGGCAGAAAGTTTTCCCGCACCATTTGCGGCAATATCTCGGCAGCGTTGCCCAATAGCCCAATAGAAACTGCGCGGCCCTCGCGTTTGGCTGTCTGGGCTCGCGCGACAGCATCTTCAAACGATGCGGCAACTTCATCCAGATAGCGCGTGGCGAGCCGGCGCTCGATGCGGCTGCGGTCCACTTCCACACAGATGCTGACGCCGCCAGCCAGCTTGATGGCGAGAGGCTGCGCGCCGCCCATGCCGCCTAGTCCGGCGGTAACGGTGATGGTGTCGCGCAGCGATCCGCCAAAGTATTTTTCCGCCGCGCCACGGAAAGTTTCGTAAGTTCCCTGGAGAATTCCCTGCGTGCCGATGTAAATCCACGACCCGGCGGTCATCTGGCCGTACATCATCAGGCCCGCTCGGTCCAGGCGGTCGAACTCTTCCCAAGTGGCCCAGCGCGGCACGAGATTGGAATTGGCAATGAGCACGCGCGGAGCGAGCGGCTGCGTTTGCATAACCGCCACGGGCTTTCCCGACTGCACCAGCAGCGTCTCATCGTTTTTGAGCCGGTCGAGCGTATGAACCAGCGCGTAAAAGGCGTCCCAGTTGCGCGCCGCCTTGCCGCGGCCGCCATAGACGATAAGCTCTTCCGGCCGCTCCGCGACTTCGGGATCGAGGTTGTTCATCAGCATTCGCCGTGCCGCTTCCTGAATCCAGCCCTTTGCCGTAAGCGAATTGCCGCGCGCTGCTCTTACAGGCCGATAGCTGCTCATGATGCCAGCGCCTCCCGCGCATTCCATACGCTGCTCCACTCAACCTCTGCAAGGAACCGCGTCGCCGCGGCCATGCGCAGCGAGAGATCGCAATCGCCGGTCCAGGATGGACAAACTTTGCGGAAGGCTGCGCGCGCCACATCGAGCATGGACGAAACCTCGCGTTCTCCGCGCTGATCGAGCGCACGCGCCGCGGCCAGCCACTCAATGGCAATGACCGTGCGGGCAAGCCCGAGCGATTGCATGAGCTTGAGCGCCGAGGTCATTCCCATGCTGACGAAGTCTTCCTGATTGCCGCTGGTGGGGATGGAGCAGGCGCTTGCGGGCGTGGCGAGCACGCGCATCTCAGCGACCAGCGCGGCCGCCGTTACCTGCGCCATCATCAGGCCGCTCTCCACGCCGGGATTTGTGGCCAGAAATGCGGGCAGGCCTTCATTGAGAGCTGGATTGAGCAGGCGCTCCGTTCGCCGCTCCGAGATGCCGGCTAGCTGGCAGAGTGCGAGCGCCAGTGTATCGAGCGGCAGCGCGAGCGGCGCGCCGTGAAAGTTGCCGCCGGAGACAAAGTCTCCGTGAAAGAGCAGAGGATTGTCCGTGGCGCTGTTGAGCTCGATCGCAAAAACGCGTTCGGCCTCAAGAATTCTGTCCCACACGGCCCCGTGCACCTGCGGCACGCAGCGCAGGCAGTAGGCGTCCTGTACCCTGATGCCGACGTAGGCTCGCATTCCGCCTGCCAGCAGTCTGCACATTCCCGCAGCGCTATGAACCTGCCCCGGATGCGGACGCGCCGCATGGAGACGCTCATCATAGGCAGCCGGTGTTCCGTGCAAAGCGCGCAGGCTCATGGCCGCAGCGGTCTGCGCTGCATCGAAGAGGCTGCGCAAATCATGCAGCGCAAGGCAGCCAAGCGCCAGCATCGCCTGTGTTCCGTTGAGCAGCGAGATGCCTTCCTTGGCTTCGAGCGCGACCGGCTTGAGGTGCGCCTGTCGCAGGCATTCCGCTGCGGGTAGCTTTTGTCCATTAAGGAATGCTTCGCCTTCGCCGATCAGCGTGAGAGCCATGTGCGCGAGCGGAGCAAGGTCGCCGCTGGCGCCGACGCTGCCGCGGCTTGGAACCACCGGCGTAATGCCGGCATTGAGCAGTGCGCAGATTGCTTCCGCCACCTTCGAGCGGATTCCGGAAAGCCCCAGGGCCAGCGTGTTCGCGCGGATCAGCATCATCGCTCGTACGGCATCCTGGGGCAGCGGATCGCCCGTACCGCAGCAGTGCGACCGCACCAGGTTGACCTGCATTTGATTGATCGCCGTCTCTTCGAGACGCACATTCGCCAGCAGCCCAACTCCGGTGTTGAGCGCATATACGGCGGACGGACCCGCCAGTGCGCCATCTACCTTCTGCCGCGAGCGGTCCATGCGCCGGATCGCCTGCGGATCAATGGCGACCGCGACGTTGCGGCGCGCAACCGCAATGACATCTTCAAGCGTCAGCGTGCTTCCGGTCAGCTTCAGCATGGGGGAAGTATAGGAAGAGCTGAGCGCGATCTACATAGAGAATCCATTATATTTGCGCGAGATTCCCGTGGGTTCAATCTATATATTGCGATTTTTCAGGTGATTCGAGAGATTCTAGGGCGCTTTACACGTTATTCTGCTTCAGATCGAGAAAGCGCATTGGGAACAGGAGCATACCGCCATGACTGCCGACGACACTCTGGACTCTCTGGACCGCAAAATTCTTTCGCTGCTGGCAGCCGAGGCCCGAATCCCGTACGCCGAGCTTGGCCGCAAAGTCGGGCTCTCCGCATCCGCGGCGGCGGAGCGCGTGAAGCGTCTGGAGAGCGAAAGAATCATTCTCGGCTACCACGCGAGGCTCGACGAAAAAACCCTCGGATACGGTGTTACGGCCTTTATCCGAATGACCTGCGATAACACGCACTATCGCGCGTTCCTGAAGGCCCTGCCACGCTTTGAGGCCGTGCAGGAGTGCTACCACATCACCGGCGGCGACGCCTTCCTCATCAAGGTCAAACTTGCCTCACCGGATGAGCTGGAAGCGCTCATCGAGCGTCTGCTGCCGTTTGGTATGCCCACGACAAGCATAGTGCTGTCCACTCCGGTTCAGCAGGCGCCTTCCTGGCTTTTTAAGAACTGATGCCTGTACGTTGGCGTTCCGGCTGCGAATGTTGCCTTTGCGGACGGCCGGGATGGACGGCCTTGGACCGGTAAGGGAGGTCATTATCCGCCAGTTGTATAAGCAAGTGCTGGTGGATGAAAAAATTGATTGCAGGTCGAGGACATTGGATCATCGCGTTGGATGCGAAAATGCCGCAGGCGCGGTCTGATTCTGCATGAGAGTGATTCAGAGCGCTTCCGCTTCCGTTCTACATTGTACAGCCGGTTTGTTAACGAACGACTCTCGCTTCGGCGCTTTCAGTGAGTTCTCATCAGATACGTTTTGAGCGCGACCGCGTTATTGTGTTCCGCATCATGCGAGCTGTAAAGGAACGTCACGGTTCCCTTCTGTAGCGCTTTGCGAATGGGGGACATCGCTTCCGGTCTTGTCTCCAGCTCGGCAGAATATCTTCTCTGAAATTCTTCCCATTTATCCGGTTCATGGTGGAACCATTGCCGTAGTTCGGTGCTGGGAGCAACATCTTTTAGCCAGCCGTCGAGCTGCAACGCATCTTTTCTGATGCCACGCGGCCATAAGCGCTCCACCAGGAACCGAACGCCGTCAGTGGCAGGATCTGGTGCATCATAGACACGCTTTAGTCGAATCATCGCTCCACCTCTGTGGTTATGCCAAACAGGTGTTAGGCAGGTCTTCTGCCATTCGCCAATATTAACCTTCTTGCATCCCGGCCCGGGTTTCTCTTCACGCGTATATGAGGGAGTGACTTAAGTCACGGCGGGCTTTGCCGCTGCGGAGTACCGTGTTCGACAGAACGTGATTCTCAGGTCTGACGGAGTTGATCTTCCCATGCCCAAACATAATTTACGCGAGCTCATTGAGTACGACGACAGGAACTCCATTCCTAAGGTTGTAGTGAATCAACCCGGATATCGCGTGGTGCTTTTGAATATACGTGAAGGCCAGCATATCCCCGAACACACTACAAAGGAAATGGTCACAGTCTACGCCATTCGTGGTCACATCACATTTTATGAAGATAATGTGCCCGTCGTTCTGCGGGCCGGCGAGGTTCTCTGTCTCGATGGAGGCATTCCTCATCGTGCTGAAGCTCATGAAGACTCTTCCCTGCTCGTGATCGCCGCCGGAAATAACGCCTCTTCCGAAATTGAGCAGCTAGATCTGCGCCGGGTACCTCATCCGCAGCGCCATCCGATGGTATTCGCCAAGTTCGATGCGTTGGCAATGGACGAAGCCTTTGAGCTCATCAACGATCACGACCCAGTGCCTCTGAACCGGCAGTTGGACATGATGCGTCCCGGGCAGGTGGAATGGCGCTACATCACGCGAGGCCCGGAGATATTTCACATACAGATCCGGCGCATCGCACCGCCAAGTGGATCGGAAGTCAGCCTGACCGCCCGGCCGGAAACACAATTGCAGGGAATTCGCAGCGCCTAGCGGCAAGAGCGCCGATCTCCGAGGTAAAAGGCCATTGCGGCACGATGAAGCATCGTGCCGCAATGGCCCGGTCAATCAAATCGACATACCAGCGGACTGTGAATTCAATCTGTTCGTTGCGCTGTTCCTGGCAGCAAGGGGGAATTGTGGCGTATGTAATTGCCGAACCGTGCATTGGAGTAAAAGATACAGCCTGCGTGGATGCGTGCCCTGTCGACTGTATTCATCCCCACAAAGAGGCACAGGACTTCGAGGCGTCCACAATGCTCTTCATTAATCCGGTGGAGTGCATTGATTGCGGAGCCTGTGTTCCCGCCTGCCCCGTGCAGGCCATTTACGCTGAAGATGACCTTCCGGAACGATGGGCACACTTCGCAAAAATCAACGCAGATCATTACGAGAAGAAGTAAGTGAGAGAATCGCGGCATTCAGGATGCCTGAAGGATACCGACCGTGAATTATTTCCATCGTAAATTTTGCCGCTCGCAGATATGGAAGCGGCTTATGGAACTGTATGTATTTCCCTGGACGGTGGAAGGCATCGAATGGGGCGGGAATGTTCTCGAGCTAGGCCCGGGTTACGGAGTTGCAACGAGCTTGCTGCTTCCACGCTGTGAGCATCTCACGTGTGTGGAGCTGGATCGCGAGCTTGCTGCGAATCTCACAAAGCGCATGGAGCATAGCACAAAGGTAACAGTGCTGCGGGGTGATGCCAGCTCCATGCAATTTTCCAATTCGACGTTCGATGCAACGGTTTGCTTCATGATGCTTCACCACGTTACGCCTGTGACTGTGCAGGACAGGCTCTTCTCCGAGGTGATCCGGGTGTTGAAGCCGGGAGGCATATTTGCCGGTGCCGATAGTCCTCAGAGCTTTGTGCTTCGCATCCTGCACATGTTTGACAGGGTCAGCATGATTGATTCGTCCACATTGGCAGATCGCCTGCAAGCGGCAGGTTTCGAGAACATTCGGGTGAGTGTATCCCGGTATGCGTTTCGATTCAGTGCTCGCAAGCCTAAAGACAGGTACTTACCTGGAAGCTCATCAGTAAATACGGCTTGTTCTGAAAACGAGTGGAACGCCGTGATGGCATAGGCGGCATAGGAGTCAGGCACGAAAAGCATCGGAGTGTGCGAAGTGAGTCATGATTTCTTTTGATGCAGCCCACGAAACAGTGCATTACCGCAATTTTCCGCTTGCGTTGCTCACGGAATCCGCCACGCCAAAACCGATGCCGGCTATTTAGAAACCAATTTTGCCTGAATGATCGGAACCCAGCCGCTCTGGAAAGCGGGTTGAATTGTCTTTGCGAGAGTCAATGCTTTCTCGTAATACAACTGTGCTTCCTCAGAACGCTTCAGCTCGGTCAAAACATCTCCGAGGGTAACATTTGTCCGAACCTGGTTTGGGGCAAGCGCGACTGCATCTTGCGCCTCCACAAGCGCGGCTTCAGGATCATGGGTATCGAGCAAGCTCTGGGCTCGCTCCGCGTGGCTGTACGCAGCGGCAAGAAGAATGTCAAAGTGGCCCTTGTAGACGTAGATGCCATGCTGGATCACGGCTATTTGCCTTGCGCTCTTGAACGCCTCATAAGGGTTCAGCGGCGCAGGTCCAAACTCGAATCCCGCCACATCGCTGTCACTGACGAGGACCGTCCCGTCAATCGATGGCGGTGTGTCCAGCGGCCACTTGACCCACCAGAAAATCTCCGACGTAGGCAGAAGTTTGCACGGGATACCATACGGCTTGGTATCCACAACTCCTTCAGGGAAATAGATGAGCCAGCAGTTTTTGATTCTATGTTCATCGAGATACTTCTTCGTGGCGATCAACTGTTGCCCCCAGTCAACATTTGAGTCGCTGAGATATCTGTGAACGCCGGATGGACCGCCCCACAGTTCATTTCCATAGGCCATGTAAGCGGGAAAGACACGCGCTGCCTCAAATGCCTGCCAGAGCACAAGCGCCACGATGGCATATACCCAGCGCCGATTCATGCTCAGGAGAACGAATGCTCCACCAGGGATGAGCACATAGAGGAACGGATAGACCGGCAGAATATGGCGCATACCGATATTCATCTGAAAGCTCATGGCCACGGCCAAATAGATTGCCGGAGGCGTAGCCAGAAAGAGGATTTCTCTCCAGAGGGTGAACCTGCGCGTGACAATCAATACTCCGGTCAGCAGTAGCAGGATCAGGAAAGGCAGAGTCGATTTGATGCCGCAACCGATGTATCCCAGCCACTGTCCGGCGGAGTGGCATAGAGCGAAATAGCAGCCCCGGTGACGCCCGGCGTAGATGCAATGGCATCTCGGAGCGTGCTGAGATACTGTCGCCGGGCTTTCCAGTTTGGATAAGCATGTTCGTCAATGGGGAAACCAATCTCCATGACATGATGCGGATCGTAGCCCAGAGGCCGATGGGCGATGCGCAGAAACGCCTGCATCGCAGTGCCCGCGCCGAAGAGTAAAACGACAGTGAGCGCAATCTGGCCGGCGATGAGAACACGATGCAGCAGCTTTCCATGCACATGCCACGCCACCTTGCTGCTGCTTGCTCTCAGAACCTGGTCGATCTGAGGAAGCGAGAACTCCAATGCACCGGACAGCCCTGAGAGAATGCCGCAAACCAGGGAAAGTGCCACGCAGAATGCCAGCACCGGCAGGTTAATGCGGATGACCGCTTCTCCCGGAAAGGATGACTGGGGCAGCCGGTCCCGGATGAAACCAACGAGCTGATACGCAAGCAGGATGCCCGTTCCTGCACCCACGATGGAAAGCAGCAGGGATTCGGTGAGTATGGAGCACAGCAGGCGGAATCGGTTTGCGCCGAGCGCCGATTTCACGGCCAGTTCGTGCTTTCGCGCCGTGCCGCGAGCCATGCTCAGGATGGAGACATTGCTGCATCCAACCAACAACAACAAT
>JASHPD010000221.1 GCA_030038315.1 Acidobacteriaceae bacterium | reverse complement strand
TGTGCAGTTGCAGGTGACTCTCAAGCTCTTCCGCGACTTCGTGCTCGCGGTCGCCGGGCCGGAAGACACCGCGCAGACGGCGAATCCAGGCCCGCAGCCACTTCATGCCAGATCCTTTGCCGGCGACAGAAACCGGGCAAGAATCTGGGTCGCCTGCTCCCAGTTTTGCGCTTCCTTGTGAAGTTGCTTCCGCCCTGAGCGCGTCAGCTTGTAGAACTTTGCCTTGCGGTTGTTTTCCGAAAATCCCCACTCGGATTTGATGGAGCCTTCCTGCTCCAGCTTCAGCAGCGCGGGATAGACCGTCCCGTAGTTCAGCGAAAACGCATTGCCGCTGATCTGCTCAATGCGCCGCGCAAGGCCGTAGCCGTGCTGTGGCCCCATCATTTCGAGCGTCTTCAGCACCATCAACGCCATCGTGCCCAGCCACACCTCCGGTTTTTCGCCCATCGAATCGCTCCTATTGCAGTACAATAGGGCATTGCCCGATGAGAATGCAATAAGAAGTCAACATAACTGCCTTGTTCCTACGTATCCGATGAGGAGAAAGACGAGTGGATTGCAGGGAACGAGTGCACCTGTGCAGTAAATAAGGCGCCCCTTTGCGGCTTATCAGCGAGGATAAACAGCCAACTTGGCAGCGGCGAAATATGTCAGAAAAAATCAGAAGCGGCTGACAGCCAGCAGATTCTGCCAGCCAGCCTTGCTCATTCTGACGCGCTGGCCGCTGGAAAGAGAGACCCAGCCTTCGTTGCGGCCTTCACGCAGAATCTCCTGCACGTACGCGATGTTGACGATCGCAGAACGATGGACGCGAACAAACTTTTTCGGATCAAGCGTCTCGCCAAGCTGCTTGATGGTCTCGCGCAGCATCAGGCTCCGTGTCCCAACGTGAAGACAGGCATAATAGTCCGCGGCTTCCACCCATTCGATCTCATCGACGTTCACAAAGGTGTCGCGCGTGCCGTTGGGGACGACCAACCGGAGAGGATATTCGCGCTGAGCCCCTTTGCGGAGTGTGCTGAGCGCCGACCGCAACTGCTCCTGCGTCATGCGCGCGGCCTCAAGGGAGATTCTCTCCTTTACCCGCGTAAGCGTAGCTCTTAGCCGTTCCGGTTCCACCGGCTTGGTGAGGTAATCGAGCGCGTTTACCTTGAAGGCCTGCACGGCATAGTGATTGTGCGCCGTGACAAAGACCGTTGCCGGCATCTGCGTTACGCCGACCTGCTGGATGATCTCGAACCCGTCGCCGCCGGGCATCTGAATATCGAGAAAAAGCACGTCGAAGCCTTCCGCCTTGAGCGCGGCAATGACCTCTTTGCCATTGCGGCATTCGGCGGCAACAGCGACATCGGAGTCTGCGGAGAGCAGGAACCGCAGCCGTTCGCGTGCAAGCGGTTCGTCGTCGGCGATCAAGGTCTTGAGTTTCATTCAACAACGCTCATAAGGGATGGCGATGGAAACCTGGAAGCCTCCGCCTTCTAGCGGAGCAGCCTGCATGTCGAATGCTTCCTCATAGAAATGTGCCAATCGCGCGCGTGTGTTCCTGAGTCCGATGCCATTTCCGGAGTTCGAAGGCGCAGTTGGCCGCAGTCCGCTGTTGCGAACGGCAAGACGCAGCAGGTCGCCGTCACGCCGGGCACAAGCCTCGACGACACCATCGCTCTCGCATTGCGCAATTCCATGCCGGATGGCATTCTCCACAATGGGCTGCAGAAGGAAACACGGAACGAGGCTGTCGAGTGCGGTCGGCTCTACCTTGATCTCCACCCGCAGCCGGTCGGCAAAGCGCACCTGCTCGATGGCAAGGTAGTTTTCGACCATCTCCAGTTCCTGTGAGAGAGGCACCTTTTCAGGTGTGGCCCGTTTCAACGTGGTCTTGAGGATGGCATTCAGGTGCGTCAGCATCTCAGCGGCCTCCTGCTGCCTGCCAAGTTCCACCAGAGTCGTAATTGCGTTGAGCGTGTTGAAGAGGAAATGCGGCTCCAGTTGCATTTGAAGCGCACGCAACTGGGCCGCAGACAACTGACGTTCAAGCTCAAGCGAACGCATACGCTCGCGTTGGGCCTGCAACTGGTATTGAACCACACCGACGATACCGAAGACGAAACCGTAGACAAGCAACTCGATTCCGAAGCGATTGAAGCTCACGAGGGCATGAAAGGCAGTCCACTTGGGAAGATTGCCGTACCATCCCATCCCGGTATAACCCAGGCCCCACAAGGCAAACAGGTGCGCCCAGCCGAGAGAAGCTGCAGCGACTGTGTGCAGCAGCACGGACTGAGATGAAAAATCCGAGAGGAAGGGCTTACGTCCGCCGGCTTTCCAAAGCACGGAAGCCACCACAGCCCACCATCCCCAGAGGGTGCATCCATAGAGCAGTGAAGAGAGATGAAAGACCGAGCTGCACTCGCCGGCCGTGACCAACGCCAACATCCCCGCGAGCGTCCAGATGACCGTAAACGCGCCATGCCGCAAACCTGAATGTAGGGTCGATGCCGCCGTATCTTCGCTGCGCGAGTAAGACATGCCGTTGATAGGGATTATCGCTCTTTGCGCTTGCATTCTACCTCCGCTTCCGGCCTGCCTCGCGTGCCATCAGCACCTGTATAGGCCTGAGGGCCGGTGCAAACTGATCCAGCCGATCTCGTTCCGATCAGGATAATGATCTCGCCGCCGCATAGAAGAACTTTGCAGCGAATCCTGTCGTTTAGGCAGGGAGCAAACAGAAATACACTCCGTGCCGCCGCTTGTATTAATCCTGCATACTGTCAAAGGCCCGGCCCAATAACGACTTTTTACTATTGGGGAGCCAATTTTGCCTTTATTGCAGGAACCCGACCCTCCTGGAAAGCAGGCCCAACCGTCTTCGCCACCTACAATGCTCTTTCATAATTAGGAACGCGTCTGGACCGAGCGCTTCAATGCGGTGAGAACGTCACCGAGGATCATGTTTGTTTGTACCTGGATGAATCTATCGAAGGGCAGCGACATTGATTTGACACCTGGCACATTCGTCTCGGTAAAGTTTCGCCAGCGCTTGTGTCGCGTCGGCCTTTATATGTTTCGCCTGGAAGCGTTGACCGTCGGCGGCCAACGCTTCCGAGTATGCTACTTCTGAGTAGAGATAGGCGACACGTCCTGACCCATCGGTCAGAGCCAGAATGGCAAGGCCTTGCCTCATGTTGATTAGCGCTGCATTTATGTCGCCTGCTTTCAGATCGGCCTTACCGAGAAGCATGTATCCCCATCCGGTTTCTGGATTTTGTGTTCCATTTAACCGGATTCTTAAATCCAGGCTTTGCCGATAATCTTCTACAGCGAGCGTTGGATGACCTTCAAGCAAGGCAACCGATGCCTGCAAATCAGCAATCGCAATCCGATTGACGTCCCCCGGCTTGTCTGATTGCCTGGACTCTTGCTCTGCTTGCGCAAGGTAGCGCTCAGCATTGGCGGATTGGCGCCAGTTAACCGAATCTTGTGCGAGCACTACATAAACGCCTATGAGGCCCTCTTGGTCATTTGCTTTTTTATAGAGCTGCAGTGCTTTCTCCGCAGCTTGCTTCATGGCATCAGCGTCACCCATGTCGCGGTAGAGAACGGATAAATTGGTCAAGGTGTCTGCATAGTCACTGGCGCATTGTGGATTATCATGCAGCAAGGATAGAGCCTGATCGAGTGCCCTGTGGGCTTCACTAAAGTTCCCGGACGCTTGATACCCTGCCGCGACAAGTATCAAGGCCTTACCGCGATCCGCAGTATCTAATGCAGATGAGTTCAAAAGAGGCGTGAGCATGTCAATCAGTTGCCGGTAGCGGCCCTGCTTGGCTAGGATGCGTGCGTTATCGATGGTCTTCGCTATTGGATTTTGCGCACATAGATTCAGGCAAAGTAAAGCCAGAACACAGGCAAGAAGACAACGGCGCGTCATAGACGGCTCCCTCGTATGTACAAGCATTGTGCCGGGAGGGATTCAATAAAGACCTTTGCAGCCAACCATCGGATTCCCGCAGGCAAGGTGGCAGCTAGCGCAGCAGAAAAGACCTCGTATAACGGGGAAGCAAAGCATCAGGCGGTTATTCTTGAGCGCTCGGAATGCTTCCCGCATTGCTGGCTTGAGCCAGTCAGTATTGGTGCCATTTTGCAGCCTGCGTCCTGCCGGTCATGGAAGTTCACCAGGCAGGGCGGATCAGTGAGGATGAAGTCCGCGCTGTTCGCAGGCATCTGTCGTATCATCTGGATGCAGTCACCATGAAGGATTGTGTTAACTGGAAGCTGTTACTAGATCGCAATGGTTCTTGGATCGCAGCGCTCCGAGATTATGCGCCTGGTCCTAGCGTCGGGCGTAAAACTGGCGATCATCGATTGTGCGATTGGCCTGGGAGGAGCAGTTGCTTCTTCGCACGTGGTGTATTCATTCCTCTTTGGAGTGAGTGCTCTCGACCCCGTTGTTCTTGTATTGGGAATCGCTCTCGTGTTCCTACTGATGCTGGCCGCGTGCCTTCTGCCCGCTCTCCGCGCGGCGTTGGTAGAACCTATTCAGACGCTCCGGTCCGAGTGAGGAGATTCGGTTGTCGCGCGGCAGATCATTGGCCGGGTACGTAAAAAAGAGGATGTACTGAACCTGCACACCTCTGACGAATTCTGCAATGGCCTTGCCGCTCCACCTCGCCTACTTTGAGGAAGTTAGAAGAGCGACAGGTAGTTGGCGAGGTTCCGAATAGCCGTGATCTGATCGCCGCGTTTCAGTGCGGCTTCGGCCCAGATGCGGCCAAAACCGCACGAGGCGCCGTGTCTTCTTCATATCGATCCTCTCAGTTATTGACAGTGTTCGATGATTTGGTTCAGGCCTGGGAATAACGCATATTTCCCAGATCGGTGAGGAGGCCCGGACCGGTCGGGTTCCAGCCGAGGTTTGCGCGGGTCTGCGCACTGGACGTTTGAGCATCCCTCCCCGCGAAGAACCCGAGGAAGCCGAAGTGCTCCTGGGCCTGTTCCTGCGAGATGGAAATGACGGGCACGTTCAGGCCGCGGCCGATGGCGGTAGCAATGTCTTTGAGCGGCACTCCCTCTTCGGCGACCGCGTGGTACCGCGCTCCCGCCGTGTCCTTTTCCAGGGCGAGCCGGTAGAGCCGAGCGACATCTGTTACATGCGCGGCAGGCCAGCGGTTGTGCCCATCGCCGACATACGCAGAGACGCATCTTTCACGGGCCACAGCGATTAGCGGGGTGACAAGGCCCTGTTTTACCGTGTCGTGAACCTGCGGCAAGCGCATCACTGAAACGTGCACGCCGCGCTCCATGAGTGCGACGGCCGTCACCTCGGATACACGAGGCAGGGATTGGGAAGAAAGCGGCGGATCGTCTTCGGTGGCGGCGCGGCCCTGAGCCACTCCGACTCCGGAGCTGACGATGAACGGACGGCTGGAGCCCTGGAGCACGGTGCCAATCGCCTCAATCGCGCGCTTGTCCAGCTCGCAGCTCTCCACAAACCTCGACCAGTCGTGCCGGAAGGCAGTATGAATGACGGCATCGGACGCTGCGGCGCCGCTGCGCAGGCTTTCCAGGTCTTCCAGATCGCCTCGATGCACTTCGGCTCCGACGGCCTTCAGCGATTGAGCGCCCGCATCGCTGCGCGCAAGACCGAGTACCTGATGGCCCACGCCGATCAACTCCCGGATGACTGCCGAACCTATGAAACCTGTGGCACCCGTGACGAAAACACGCATACGAACCTCCTTAACCTGACAAAAATCATTGACGAGCCGTTGCCGGCCGATTAAAACGGAGACATTCTCCGAGTGTATAGATAATCGGAGAATGTCTCCGGTTGCACGAATTTTGAAAATGATGAAAAAATCTTTCCAGCCGGCTCAGCGAAAACCGCGCATGGATGCTCTGCGCAACCGCGAGCGTATTCTCGAAATCGCGAAAGGGGCCTTTACTCGCCATGGCGCTGATGCCAGCCTGGACGAAATTGCGAAGCAGGCCAGTGTCGGAGCCGGTACCTTATATCGCCATTTCCCTACGCGGGATGCACTGATCGAGGCGGTCTACCGGAGTGAGGTGGAAAAGCTGGCTGCGGCAGGGCGCAGATTCGCCGCAGCGATGCCCCCGATCGAAGCCCTCCGCGCCTGGATGCTGCTGTTTGTCGATTACATCGGAGCAAAGCACATCATTGCGCCCGCCTTCAACAGCGTCGTCGGAGGCCCGTCCAGGCTCTACGAAGGTTCTCGCAGCCTGGTCCAGGGAGCGATCGACGAACTGGTGAAGCGCGCGAAAAAAAGCGGCGATTTGCGCAGAGACCTTGACGCCTCCGACCTGCTTCGGGCGGTGATCGGCGTCTCCCATGTGGGCTCTGGCCCTGAGTGGCAACAAAGTGCCAGGCGACTGGTGGACATCCTCATTGCAGGCTCACGTTCAGCCGAAAAAGGAAGGTAAGCCACTCCGGCCGATTGGCCTCGATTGGCGCATTCAGATGGCACCTCGCCCAAGAACACGGTGAACGAGGATGACGACTTGATTGAAATGGATGACGAGGAGTAGGTGCCATGAGTTCACCGAACACGTATTCGACGAGCACGATATACCCGCTCGCACACTGAGCATGGGAAGATTCCGAAGAGGAATAACGTCTCGGAAAATAAGTACAGAAAAAGCCAAAAACGCTTGCGCGATTTGACCCCTTGCTTCAGGATTTCCGTTACGGAGAAAAATCTCGTAAGAGGAGCAACATACTTGACTCACCCGATCCCTTGCGCGGGCGTAGGAATCGTACGGTCCGTCAGTTCTTCCATATATTTGTTTGTTTTTGTGGCATATGGGCCCGAATTTTGCCACAGAACGGCGCGGTAAACATCTTTTAGGTCGCCCCCGGCTTTGGCTCCGTTCATTGGTGAGCCAAGTATATTGGAGCCCTCGTAAATTTCTGATTCTAATAATGGTCGGGACGGGCAGATTTGAACTGCCGACCCCTCGCACCCCAAGCGAGTGCTCTACCAGGCTGAGCCACGTCCCGACACGATCGAGCCGGCTCAGTGCGAGCCGGCTCATGAGGTCTTTATTCAGTCTACACCAGAAGAACAGCGCATCGAAGGCAGGCTACGGGAATCCGGGCGATTTTCTGCCGTTACAATGGCCTGAATAGAGCAGTTTTTAGATTCTTCGATTGGCACAAGCAAGACCTTGCAGGCTTCTTCTTTCGGAGAGGGTTCATGGAGACAGTTCAGTTGCCCGGAAGCGGGCGCCGCACCTCGCGGCTGGCAATGGGCTCGTCCAGCCTGACAGGAGGCACGAGCCGGCGCGAGGCGCTTTCCCTGCTGGAAACGGCTTTTGATGCCGGCATTCGACACTTCGACACCGCGCCGAGCTACGGCATGGGGCTGGCCGAGGCCTGCGTGGGCGAGTTCCTGAGTCGTCACGCGGGCGAAGTGACGGTGACGACGAAATACGGGATTCCCGCGCCGAAGAACCAGTCGGCAGTGGCGCTGGCGCGGGGCCTTGTAAAGCCGCTCGTTCAGCGGATTCCGGGCTTCAAGAAGCGGCTGCAGAGTGCGGCGCGCGCGGTTACCAGGAATGCCGCTCCGAGAAGCTACACCGTCAGCGAGGCGCAGGCAACACTTGAAAACAGCCTGCGCGCCTTGCGCGTGGAGCGCATTGCCCTGATATGGAGTGACCCTGTCAATGACGCGGATTCGATGGGGTAGTTTTTGCAGTTGTTCTTGCCTTTTCCCGAGCACAGGGCGAGCAGCAGTCTGGGCAGAGTAGAACGACGATTGATCAGTCTGATATTCGCGGGTCGGAACCGCATAATCATGATCCGTCGGGAGCTGCCTCTGACTGTTAGCGCGAGT
>JASHPD010000220.1 GCA_030038315.1 Acidobacteriaceae bacterium | reverse complement strand
ATGCGCACCGGATGCGCGTCCAGCCCGGCGGCACGGGCCAGCGCAAGATAAAGAAACGCAATCTGGTTGCTCGTGCCTTTCTTTGTTTCCAGCAGCCGGTCCACATGGCCGTCCGGAACCCAGCCGCTGCCAATGCTCGGCACGCCATTCCCGTTGAAGTCCGTGTTTTCAAGATTCTGCACAAAGAGATAAATCTTTTTCGCCTTATCCGCCGGCGCGTCGCCTGCGTTCACGATCTCCGCAACCGTGTGCTTGATCTCGGAGGTCACGTCGGCGTAGCCATCCACCCGCTTTGTCCAGTGGCCCATTTCCTTCTGCCAGAAATCCTTTGAATCCGGCGCCGGCGTGTAGAAAAAGCTCACGCGATAAGCCTCCGCGGCAGCGGGCGGAGCAAACGGCTCGCTCGGCAGCGCGGGAATATCGGTGAGGTCAACGGTATAGCCTCCGGAAGCATCCTGCTTCACGATCGCGCCCGGCGGCAGATTCGCCAGCGATTCCACGTCGGTCATGGTCTCGCCGTTGCGGTCCAGCAGCGCGCTGTCTGACACGGCCCCATCGCCGGCGCGGTTGCGCAGCATCGGCTCGGCGGGCGTAAAGGAGTAATGCGCCTGGTGCACGAAATAGGATTGCTGGATCTGCCAGTCCGGCGCCTGCTCAAAGCCGTCGTAGCGGATCTGGTAGCGATATTCCAGGATGCTGCCCACCGTCACCGCGGGCATGGTAAAGCTGACGTCGGCAATCTGGCCCGAGCTGTCCCTTTTCACCTTGAGCAAATCCACTGCCGAGCCGGTGAGCGGAACGATGGTGCCGTCGGGATGAATCGTGCGTCCCTCCAGCGCGGCCACATTGCCCTTCACGTTGAAACTCACCAGGTCGATCGGCTCATCTTCGCCGGCATGGTTAATGCTCGGCATCGCCCAGTTGTTCGAGTAAGCAGACTTGAAGCGGCTGGAATTGTCGCCCATCGCGTAGTAGACAAAATTCTTCTGGATGGGGACATGAACCACGGCAGCGTCAAGGCCCGCGGGCGTAAGCACTTTGAGCCGCGCATACACCGTGCGGAAATAATGCGGATCGTCGGTGATCTCTTCGCGGTAGAGATAGACGGCCGCCGCGCCGGGAGCCTTCGGGTCCGAGGTCATGGAAAGCTCCTGCGGCGACGGGGGCTGAAACTGCGCGCGGGCAAGCCGCGGCAACACAATGGCAAAGAGCGCGGCGCCGAATGCGAAAACAGTACGAGAACGCATGATGAAATTCCCCGCTGGAAATATCCTGCCGCGGGCAGCCGCCGCTCGATCGCGCCGCTATGCGCGCATCAGGCGGCGGACGCCTGCGCAGGAACGATTGTACGCCGCCGTGCTCATGTATTCTGGCTCGTGGAGAGTATAGATTCATGTGCGAAAGGCGCGGATTCGGCGCTGCACGATTCGTACTGACGGCCTGCCTGGGCATCGCGGCGGCAAGCGTGGCAACGGCACAGGCCGCCTGTTCCGGCCCGCCTGCGCTGACGGCTCGCCTGCGCGCCCATCCCACCGCCGAAATCGCCCTTGCGCTGGGCAACTGGTTCGCCGAGCATCAGCAGTTTCCCTGCGCGGCGGAGACTTTTCATGCCGGCTTGAAGATTGACCCGCAATCGGCGCAACTGCACTATCTCTACGCGCTCACGCTGCTGGCGCAAAAGCAGCCCGCCCCGGCCGTTCCCGAGTTGCAGGCCTCCATCCGCATCGATCCCGCCGCGCTCAAGCCGCACCTGGTGCTGGCTTCTATCTATGAAGGCGCAGGCCGGCATGACGCCGCCGCCGGCGAGTGGCAGAAGGCTCTCACCATCGATCCCAAAAACGAGCAGGCCATCGACGGCCTGAGCAGCGACCTGATGGATGCGCAGGATTACCGCGGCGCAGCCGCATTGCTCTACTCCGCGCCGCGGACCGAAAAGCTCTCCATCCGTCTCGCGCAGGCCTTCGGGCTTTTGAACGAAATCGACCTGGCCCACGAGGTTCTGGCGCAGGCCATCGAGCTTCATCCCGACTCCGTCTCCCTGGCGCGCGCCATGGCCGTCGTGCTCGTCCGCCAGCGCAAATTCGACGACGCCATCGCCGTGCTCGAAAAAACCGTCGCCGCCCATCCCAACGATTTCGACGCCGCCATCGAGCTCTACCAGCTCCTGGTGCTGAACGACCGCCTCGACAAAGCCCGGCCCATGACCGCAAGGCTGATGGCCACGCATCCGCACGACCGTGAGGTTTTGTACCTCACCGGCATGATTAAGCGTTCCGACGGCGACCTCGAAGGCGCGAAAAAGCTGCTCGAAGAGTCCGTCGCCGTCGATCCCGATTTCTTCTACTCGCGCTACAACCTCGGCATGGTGCTGGTCACGCTCCGCCAGTGGCAGGAGGCAAAGGAGAATCTCGAAAAAGCCATCTCCATGGGCATCGTCGAGCCGCAGGCGCACTTTGAGCTCTTCAGGGCGCTCAATGCTTTAGGCGAGCACGAGCAGGCGCAGGCCGAGCTGCAAAAATATGAGGATTTGAAGCGCAAGGAAGAGCTCCACGCCGAGGCCATCCTGGCGGATGGCGAAGCCGACCAGTTTCTGCAAGAGGGCAAGCTGACCGAGGCGATCGCCAGCTACCGGCAGGCCATCGCCGACCTGCCCGGCACCGCCGTCTACCACTACAAGCTCTCTCAGGCGCTCGAAAAGAACGGCGACACCGCCGGCCAGCAGAAGGAGCTCGAAGCCACCATCCAGCTCGACCCCAAACTGCCCGCGGCGCAGGCCGCGCTGGCTTATCTGCTCTCGCGCCAGGGCGACACCGCCGGCGCCATCGCGCACTTTCAGGCCGCCATTCAGGCCGCCCCGCGCTGGGCAGACGCCTGGGTCGATCTCGCCGCCGAGCTGGCCGTCGGCGCGCACTTCCCCCAGGCGCGCCAGGCCGTCGCGCAGGCCCTCGTCATCGACCCCCAGAACGAGCGCGCCCGCAAGCTGTGGGACGCGCTTTCGAGCGATCCGAACGCGCAAAAGCCGCAGCCCTGAAAACATCTTCCCGGCACTTCCCCGCTGAAATGATTCCTGCCTCGAAGCCGGAAAAACAGCGCATCTTCGGCGTCATTTCTCCGTAAATCCGTAGCTCTCCCATCCGCGATCTACCAATCCTCGTACAAAAATCCCCATTTTCAGAAAATCGCTTTTCCTACGGAAAAAACGCAAAAAAAATCTTTGCAAATCGTATCTCCCCTGTGTTATCGATATCGAGGCTCAGAAATACAGCTCCTGATAGCGTCCTGAATCGTTTGAGTTGGCAGTGCGCCATCAGGGTTTATCACTAAAGCGTCAAAGCAAGACTCAGGAGGCACAACAAAATGGACGCCAAACAAACAGGTGAGCGGATGCAGACCGCTCATCCACGCTGGCTGCGCAGGATGCCCTGGCTGCTGCTGCCGGTCTTCCTGCTCGCATGTACGGTAGGCCATGCCCAGCAAATCACCGCCACCATCTCGGGCATCGCGGCGGACCCGTCCGACGCGCGCATTCCCGGCGCTAAAGTCATAGTGAAGAACGACGCCACCGGCGACACCCGAGACACCGTTGCCGACGGCTCCGGCCTCTTCTCTGTCACAGCCCTTATCCCCGGAACCTACACCGTAACCATCTCCGCCAAGGGATTCGCCACCTGGGAGGAAAACAACATCGTCCTCAACCAGGGCGACAGCCGCACCATCGCCAACATCCATCTCCAGATCAGCTCTAACACGCAGGCCGTCACCGTCATCTCCGGCCAGGACGCCGAAGTGCCGACGGATAACGCCGAGGTCAGCACCACGCTCAACAATGAGCTGGTGGACTCGGCGATTCTGACCGGCCGCAATGCTGCGGAGCTCATCAAGATGATGCCCGGCGTGGTCTTCAACAACGCCGGAGGCGCCGGCTCGGGCCTGCCGCTTTCGACGGGCACGAACGCTGGCCCGGCTGGCAGCTTCTCCGCCAACGGCACCCAGCCCTACGGCTCCACGGACGTCTACCTGGATGGCGCCAACCTGATCGACCCCGGCAACGCCGGCACGCAGGTAGCCAACATCAACCAGGACATGACCGAGAGCGTCACCTACAAGTCCGCCTCCTACGGCGCCGAATACGCCAAGGGACCCGCCGTTCTGCAAGCCTTCTCGAAGAGCGGCGGACAGAAGTTCCACGGTGAGGGCTACGTATACGCCCGCAACTCCAACATCGGCTTTGCCAACGACTGGAACACCAAGAACCAGGAGCTGCAGGACGGCGAGGCGAACACCCTCGAAGCGCAGAGCTACTACTACTACGGCGGCAACATCGGCGGTCCCATCTTCTTCCCGCACTTCAACCATAACCGCGACAAGCTCTTCTTCTGGGGCGGCTATGAATACATGAAGCAGAGCCCGTTCTTCCAGCACGCCGAGATGAACGTGCCTACCGCCGACCAGCAGGCCGGCAACTTCAGCACAGACAACCTGCCCTCCGGCATCCTCAATGTCTACCCGGATGCCTATGCGCTGCCTTGCAATACCGATGACGGATGGCAGGGTTGCGGCCAGGCCAACTCGCCCTGGGGCTACGCTTATGACCCGCAGGCATGGTCGGACCCCAGTTCGCCGCCGAACCTGAAGCAATACTTCGACCCCAACGGCGTCATCCTGAACGGACTGAACCCCCAGCCGAACCAGACCGCAACCGCGGCCAACGGCTATAACAACTACATCTCGCCCGACGGCAACCCTGAGAGCGGCTATGCCACCATCATCGGCAACCGCTGGGAGGCCACCGGCAAGCTGACCTACGCCTTGAACGACAACAACAAGATATGGGGCTCGTACGCCTACCAGTCAGAGAACGATGCGCACCCGGTGGCCGTATGGTGGAACCCGTCCTGGACGATTCCCTATCCGTCCAACCCCTCCGGCAAGGAGACGGCACACCTCTACCTGGCGAACTACACCCACGTCTTCAGCCCCACCTCGACCAACGAGTTCGTCTTTGCCTACGCAAAATTCGTCAACGACATCAGCCAGGCCAACCCGAAGGCGACTCTGCGCTCCACGATCAACTTCCCGGCCGAGACCATCTTCCCCGGCGGCAAGAGCAATCCGCAGATTCCCAACGCAACCGGCGGATGGGAGGCTGGTATTACCGAAGTTAACTACCAGTCGTTCCAGGGCG
>JASHPD010000219.1 GCA_030038315.1 Acidobacteriaceae bacterium | reverse complement strand
CAGGCGATCTTCGAGGACGAAAACTTTCGCAAGGGCGAGTTCGACACGAAGTTCATGGAGCGGTTTCTCGCGGCGCGGCAGAGCCAGTAGCGCTTTGTGCTGAACAGGCGCTCAAGGTGGTAGTCTGATGAGCGCCTATGCTTTCACGCCGCCAATTTCTCCAGACCGCGGGCTGTTCGCTCGCGGCTTCGGCTTTGCCCCTGTGGGCTGCTTTAAGGAAACCTGACCATACTCTTCACATTGAGCCATGCACGCTGGAGATTGCGCCCGGCGTGACGGTGAGAACGACTGCGTATAACGGCCAGGTTCCCGGGCCTGTGCTGCGGCTTCGGGAAGGCGTTCCCGTCACGATCGACGTGACGAATGCGAGCGCCAATCCCGACATTGTGCACTGGCATGGGCTGGCGATCGATTCTCTCAATGATGGCGCGATGGAGGAAGGCTCGCCGATGATTGCGCCGGGAGAACTGCTGCGCTATTTCTTTACGCCGAAGCCCGCGGGCACGCGCTGGTATCACACGCACGCAGGCGCGGGCAGCGATTTGAGCAAAGGAACGTATAGCGGGCAGTTTGGTTTTCTTCTTGTGGAAGGCAAGAACGGTTTTGCCGCGGAAGGCGCGTACGATCAGGAGATTTTTTTAGCCATTCATCACTGGGAGCCGCATTTTGTGCCGATGGTTGAGACGATGCGCGCGGCGAGCGCGAACGCTCCGCTTACGGCGGGATCGGATGTCGGATACAAACATGCGACGATCAATGCGCATACGCTGGGCGCGGGTGAGCCGGTTCGAGTGAAGCAGGGGCAGCGCGTGCTGATGCACATTCTGAACGCGTCCGCCACGGAAAATGTGGAGCTGGCGCTGCCGGGGCATAGCTTCAAGGTTCTGGCTATGGATGGAAATCCTGTTCCGCGGCCGCGGTTGGTGGAGCGGTTGAGCGTGGCTGTTGCGGAGCGCGTGGATGCGATGGTGGAGATGAACGCGCCGGGTGTCTGGGTGCTTGGATCGACGCTCGAAGGATCGCGGCAGATGGGGCTGGGCGTTGTTGTGGAGTATGCGGGCAGCAAAGGCGAGCCTGCCTGGCGCGATCCCGCGCCAGCGCAATGGGATTATGCGCAGTTTGCCAATACGGATGCGGCTGCCGAGCCGGATGAGACGGTTACGCTGACCTTCCGCGATATTGGCCCTGTCAATGGCTCGCAGTTTGACTGGTGGACGATCAATAACCAGTCATGGCCGAAGATCGATCCGGTGAAGGTGCAGGCGGGGAAGCGGTATCGGCTGCTGCTGCAGAACGGCAGCGGCGACCAGCACCCGATTCATCTGCATCGGCATACGTTTGAGGTTGCCGAAATCCGGAGCCCGTCCGGCAGGCGGCAGATTATGAGCGGACTGCGCAAGGACGTGATCAACGTGATGCCGCTCGATACCGTGGCGGTGGATTTTGTGGCGGACAATCCCGGAGACACGCTCTGGCACTGTCATCAGCAGTTGCACATGGATTTCGGGTTCATGCAGTTGATTAAGTATGTCGGGTAATCGGCGGATGATGCGTGTTTTTGCGGCAATCTCTTTTCTCGCGCTTGTGACGGCTCCTGTTGCCAGTGGACAGAAAAATGTTTCGTGGCCTACGTATAACGGGGGGCGGGACGGCGATCACTATTCGCGGTTGAGGCAGATCAATCGCGCGAATGTGCATCGGCTCAAGGTGGCGTGGAGCTTCGATACGGGCGAAGCGGGCGGGCTCGAAGATAATCCGCTGATTGTGGGGAACACTCTCTATGCGTATACGCCCACGCAGAAGGTGATTGCGCTGGATGCCGCGACGGGCAGGCTGAAATGGAAGTTTGATTCCGGCATTGAGGCCACGCAGCCGACGCGCGGGATGTCTTACTGGACCGGAACCGGAAAATCGGGCGGCAAAGAGAGCAGGCTCTTTGCGGGCGTGATGAACTTTCTTTATTGCCTTGATCCGGCGACGGGAAAGCCGATTGCGAGCTTTGGCGAGCAGGGGCGCATCGATCTGCGCAAAGGGCTGCGCGAGCCGTGGGAGCGGCAGTCGATTGCGCTGACTACGCCGGGAATTCTGTGGAAGGACATGATTATCGTGGGCGGGCGCAACCCGGAGGCGCATCCTGCTCCGCCGGGGGATGTGCGCGCCTTCGATGTGCACACAGGCGCGCTGCGGTGGGTCTTTCATACGATCCCACGGCCCGGTGAGGCAGGGTATGAGACGTGGCCCGCCGGCGCGTGGAAGAATGCGGGCGCGGCCAACAACTGGGCGGGCATGGCGCTCGATGAATCGCGCGGAATTCTCTATGTTCCGACGGGCTCGGCGGTGATGGATTTTTATGGCGGCGACCGGATTGGCGACGATCTCTATGCCGACACGCTGCTGGCTCTGGATGCCAGCACGGGCAAGCGCATCTGGGATTTTCAGGAGGTGCATCACGACCTGTGGGACCGCGACCTGCCTGCGCCGCCGGCGCTGTTTACGGTTGTGCGCGATGGCAAGACGATTCCGGCCGTGGCGCAGACCACCAAGCAGGGCTATCTCTATCTCTTCAACCGGCTGACCGGCGAGCCGTTGTTCCCGATTCATGAGCACGCCTATCCGCCGAGCAATGTTCCCGGCGAGCAGGCCGCAAAGACACAGCCGATGCCGGATTGGCCGGAGCCTTTTGCGCGCCAGCGGCTCACCGAGGATATGCTGACGACGCGAACGCCCGCGGCACACGCGTGGGCGCTGAAGACCTTCCGCGAGTTCAGGAGCGAGGGACAATTCGTTCCGTTTTCCGTGGGAAAGCAGACGGTCGTATTTCCGGGCTTTGACGGCGGCGCGGAATGGGGCGGGCCGGCGATTGATCCGGTGCGGAATGTTCTGTATGTGAATGCGAACGAGATGGCCTGGACGGGCGGCCTGATGGCTGCAGGACAGGCCGGCAGCCCCGGCGAGCGCGTCTATCGCTCGCAGTGCGCGATTTGTCATGGAATCGACAGGGCTGGCTCGCCGCCGGCGTTTCCTTCGCTTGTGGGGGTTGTGGCAAAACTTGGCGAGGCTAAGGTTCGCCAGAC
>JASHPD010000218.1 GCA_030038315.1 Acidobacteriaceae bacterium | reverse complement strand
CATCCCTTTGGCGGCTTCAATATGAGCGGGACGGATTCGAAGGCCGGCGGGCCGGATTATCTTTATCTGTTTACGCAGGCGAAGAGCGTGGCGGAGCGGTTGTAAGACAGATTGACACCCCCTCTGATATCTATCATGATGGATATCAGAGGTATTTCTGTGGCAACAGTGCAAAAAGCCCGCGTCTTTCGCAACGGCCGCAGCCAGGCTGTGCGTATTCCTGCCGAGTTTCGCTTTTCTACGGATGAGGTCTACATCGAGCGCGACAGCAGGACGGGAGCGCTGACGCTCTCGGAAAAGCCTCCCAAGCCTTCGATTCAGGAAATCTTCCGTGAGCTGGACGAAGCCGGAGCCGCGGAGTTCGAGATTCCGCGCCTTGAGCTACCGCCAGCCAAGCGGGATTGGCTATGAGCCATCGAACGCTCTACCTGCTGGACACCAACATTGTGGGATACATTTTTCGAGGCAGATCGCCTCTGGCCCGGCAACGGTTTGAGAACGCGCTTACACATTCCCGCGTGGCGATCTCCTCGGTGTCGGAAGCGGAGATTCGCTTTGGGCTGGCGTTGAAGCCGGAGGCTCGACGGCTGCGGGCCGCGACAGAACATCTGCTTGAGTCCATTGAAATTCTTGCGTGGGATTCCGCGGCGGCGCGCGCCTACTCCGAGTTACAGGCACAACTGCAGCCCGCGGGCAAGGCGCTCTCTTATCCGGATATCTTCATCGCATCGCACGCGCTCTCGCTTGGCGCTGTGCTGGTGTCTCACGACCAAGCCTTTCGCCATGTCAAGCCGTTTCTACCCGTGGAGGATTGGGCCGAGGACTTGCAGTAAAGCAACGTCACGCGACGGCGGAGGATTCCTGCTCTTCGGTATCGAGCTTGCTGCTGACTTCGGCGGCGGCAGCGGCGAGGACGCGGTGATGGATGGTGAAGAGCGCTAACTCCAGGCGGTCGCTTACGCCGGTCTTGTCGTAGATGGAGCGCAGATAGTTTTTGATGACCTGCTCGGTGGTCTTGAGGCGGGCGGCGATCTCGCGGTTTTTGCAGCCCTGCACGATGAGCGCGACGATGCGCATCTCCTTGGGCGTGAGGCGGTCGCGGACGCGGCGGCCTACGGCGTCGTCGTCCTGCGCCGGGGCTACGGCAAGCTGCGGGGGAATCCAGGTGTCGCCTTTGGCCACGCGGCGGACGCAGTCGGTGAGCGACTGGCCGGAGATGGAGCGGAATACGACGCCGCGGAAGCCCATCTTGACGTAGGGCGCGGCGGCTTCGTTGTTTTCCGCGATAACCACGCCGCGGCTGCCAGCTTCGTCGAGGGTCTTTTTGAGCACGTCCATCTCGGGCTTGAGCGAGGAGGCTACGAGGACGATGGAGCCGGGGAAGGTGGCGACGGCGTGGAGCAGGCGGTCGAGGTCGGCGCACTGCGCAATAACACGCAGATCGTCGTCCGCGGCCAGAACCTTTGCCGTTCCGGCGCGGAAGATTGCCTGTGAATCCGCCAGAATCACTTTCGTCATGCGAATCGTTCCATTCGAGGCCCTCGCGCTCCCCTGCTCCGATTTGAGCTGCGCAGATGGCCGATTGCCGGAAGCCAAGCCCCGGTGACTGCTCTATCGGCCACGCCGCAAAAACCCACATCTGCGTCGAATCGAGACAGCGGCCATGGACATGATACCGCTGTGCCGATCCCGGCATCTTAAAAATGAACTGCAATCGAGTTTCTAACAGCAAGATACCAAGCCGCACCACCCGCAGCCAATGAAAAATCGGCTTTGCGCCGCAGAGCGGAATCAAAAATCGCAAAAGGTACATGCCTCGGCACGGGCTGCGAGTGGATGGACGGCCTATCCGGCCCGTTGGAAGACAGTGTGCGGGAGGCTTTGCGGCGCGTGGGAGCCGCGCATGAGACAGCTTGTACACTGGTAAGTCATGGCACGCCCGATTCTCCTTGCTGTGGACGACGACGTTCACGTTCTTGAGGCCGTGGTGCAGGATCTGCGCCGCCAGTACGGCAGCGAGTACCGCGTGCTGCGCGCCGCCAGCGGCCAGGCTGCGCTGGATACGCTGGAGCAGCTCAAGGCGCGCGAAGAGCCCGTCGCGCTGCTGCTGAGCGACCAGCGGATGCCGGGCATTGCCGGGGTGGAGTTCCTGGAGCGGGCGCGGACGATCTACCCCGAGGCGCGGCGCGTGCTGTTGACGGCTTACGCCGATACCGAGGCGGCGATCCAGGCGATCAACACGGCGCGCATCCACTACTACCTGACCAAGCCGTGGGACCCGCCGGAGGAAAAGCTCTACCCGGTTCTGAACGACCTGCTGGACGACTGGAAGGCCGGATACCGGCCGCGCTTTGAGGGGCTGCGCGTGATTGGGCATCGCTGGAGCCCGCGCGGGCACGAGATGCGCAGCTTTCTGACCTCGAACCATGTGCCTTACCGCTGGCTGGATGTGGCCGGCGACGATGCGCTGGCGCTATTGAAGGAGCGCGGCATCGATCCGGCTACGCTGAGCGGCGAGCAGCTTCCGGTGGTGATTTTTTCCGACGGCACGGCGGTGATGGCTCCGACGATGGAGGAGCTGGCCTCGCGCGCGGGGCTCAACGTGCAGGCGCGGCAGGATTTCTACGACCTGATTGTGGTGGGCGCGGGGCCGGCGGGACTGGCGGCTGCCGTCTATGCGGCGAGCGAGGGATTGCGCACGCTGGTGATTGAGCCGGAAGCGCCGGGCGGACAGGCGGGAACGACCTCGCGGATTGAGAATTATCTTGGATTTCCGGCGGGGATTACCGGGGCGGACATGGGACGGCGGGCGCTGATCCAGGCGACGCGATTTGGAGCGGAGTTTGTTACGCAGCGGGCGACGGGATTGCGGATCGACGGGCAGTACCGGTACGTGCAGACGGGGGATGGGCGCGCGGTTTCCAGCCATGCGGTGCTGCTGGCTCCGGGGGTGCAGTACCGGCGGCTGGAGATTCCGGGCTGCGACCGGCTGACGGGGTGCGGGATTTATTACGGCGCGGCGCTGGTGGAGGCTCCGTCGTGCAAGGACGAGGATGTTTATACGGTGGGTGGGGCGAACTCGGCCGGGCAGGCGGCGCTGCACTTTGCCAAGTAT
>JASHPD010000217.1 GCA_030038315.1 Acidobacteriaceae bacterium | reverse complement strand
GCTATACAGTTGTGAGACTGACGTCAAATGTGTCGCGTGTGTCACGAATCACGGAAGATAACGGCGGAATGAGAGAGAATTATGTGTGCTGGATTGTGTATTGGCGGCGCGAGGCATTCTTCCTGCCGCAATAAAGTTATCCGCCCTGGTTTGTTAAAATTCGCAGGGAAACATCTGCAAAAATTGTCCGGGCTAACGCCTATCAGGGGATCGACAAGAAAATGACTCGCGGACCGCAGCTTCTGACAACGATTCAGAGCGCAGCCGGTGTGTCCGTGGCCGTCGATCGCCGCCCCAAACTGAATGACCGGCTGCTGCACCGCATTGCGAGGACCGATATGACTGAGATTGCTGCCATCCGCGCCCGGGAAGTGCTTGATTCGCGCGGAAACCCGACCGTGGAAGCGGATGTGATTCTGGAGAGCGGCGCGCTGGGCCGCGCCATCGTGCCTTCCGGAGCTTCCACCGGCGAGCACGAGGCCGTGGAGCTGCGCGACGGCGACAAGAGCGTTTACCTGGGCAAAGGCGTGCTGCAGGCCGTTGCCAACGTGGAGAGCGTGATTGCTCCCGAGATCGAAGGCATGGATGCGGCGAATCAGCGGCTCATTGACCAGACCCTGATAGCGCTCGACGGCACGCCGAACAAGAATAAGCTCGGCGCCAATGCGATTCTCGCCGTCTCGCTGGCCACGGCTCGCGCTGTGGCGCAGACGCTGGAGATTCCGCTCTATCGCTACCTTGGCGGCGTGAATGCTTCGATACTGCCCACGCCGATGCTGAACGTGCTCAACGGCGGCGCGCACGCGGACTCGAACGTTGATTTCCAGGAGTTCATGATTATGCCCGTCGGCGCGGAGCGCTTCAGCGAGGCGCTGCGCTGGGCCTCAGAGACCTTCCACACGCTCAAGAGCGTGCTCAAGAAGAAGGGCTACAACACCGCCGTCGGCGACGAAGGCGGATTTGCGCCCTCGCTCAAGTCCAATGACGAAGCGGTTGAGCTGATTCTTGAGGCGATTGCGGCAGCAGGCTACAAGCCCGGCGAGCAGATTGCCATCGCGCTCGATCCCGCGGCCAGTGAGTTCTACGATAAGGACAAGAACAGGTACGTCTTCAAGAAGGGCGACAAGCGCGAATTGACCAGCGAAGGCATAGTCAGCTTTTATGACAACTGGATTCGCCAATACCCCATCGTTTCGCTCGAAGACGGCCTTGCCGAAGACGACTGGGCCGGCTGGCGCATTCTGACGGAAAAGCTCGGCAGCCGCATTCAGCTTGTTGGCGACGACATCTTTGTAACCAATGTGAAGCGCCTGGAGCGCGGCATCGAGGAAGGCATCGCCAACTCGATCCTCATCAAGGTGAACCAGATCGGCACGCTGACGGAGACGCTGGAAGCCATCGAGCTGTCTCGCCGCTACGGCTATACCGCTGTAATGAGCCACCGCTCAGGCGAAACCGAAGACACTTTCATTGCAGACCTCGCTGTTGCGACAGGCGTAGGCCAGATCAAGACCGGCTCGGCCAGCCGCACGGATCGTATCGCCAAGTACAACCAGCTTCTCCGCATTGAGGAAGAGCTTGGCTCCGGCGCGCAGTTCCTTGGTTTGGAAAGCCTGAACTATAACGACTAGCAGCCGGTGAACTTACCCTTGGCGCACCCTGTCCTTCGAGCGAGGAACGTTCAAAGGACAGGGCAATTATTCAGTCTTCTGACCCACTGACTTGCTAACTCGCTATTGCGCAGCGCAGCTAACTCGCTGTCTCGAAGGAACCCATCGTGTCCAAGCATCCTCTTGTCCTCACCATCCTTGACGGATGGGGTTATCGCGCCGAAACCGCGAACAACGCTATTGCACTGGCCCGCAAGCCCACTTACGACAAGCTGTTGCGCGAGTATCCCAACACGCTGATCCGCGCCTCCGAGCATTTTGTCGGCCTGCCCGACGGCCAGATGGGCAACAGCGAAGTGGGCCACCTGAACATCGGCGCGGGACGCATCGTGCAGATGGACATTACGCGCATCGATGCGCTGATTGCCGCGAATGAGTTCTCGAAGAATCCCGCCATTGCGCAGGCCATGCAGCGCGCGCGTGAAGGCGGACGCCAGCTTCATCTCTTCGGCCTCGTCTCGGATGGCGGCGTCCACTCGCACCAGGAGCATCTCTATGCGCTGCTGCGAGCGGCGCGCGAGTACAAGCTCGAGCGCGTCTTCGTTCACGCCTTCATGGATGGCCGCGACACGCTGCCAACCTCCGGTGCGGGTTACATTGCGGCGCTGGAGAAGAAGATGCGCGAGTACGGCGTAGGCAAGCTGGCTTCCGTGAGCGGGCGCTACTACGCGATGGACCGCGATAAGCGCTGGGAGCGCGAGCGCAAGGCCTTTGAAGCGATGGTCACGGGCAAGGCCGAGGGCGGCGCAACGGCCGGCCCAGTCGCCAAAATCAAGGAGAGCTACAACAACGGCGTCACGGATGAGTTTCTTGTGCCTTTCGTCGTGACCGATGCCGCCGGCAAGCCTGTTGCGCAAATTCGCGATGAAGACGTCTGCATCAATTTCAACTTCCGCGCCGACCGCGCCCGGCAGATCACGCGCGTCCTTGCGCGCGAGAGCGGCGTGAACAAAAACGGCGGACGCGATCTCGATGCCTGGGAAGCGCTGGACCAGGCGATACCTCGCGCGGAGCTTCCAAAGAATCTGCACTACGTCTGCATGGCGCAGTACGACAAGCTCTACGCGCTACCGCTTGTCATCCTGCCCGAGTCGATGGACAACATTCTCGCCAACATTCTCTCCGCGCACTCGCTGCGCAACCTGCGCGTGGCCGAGACAGAAAAATTCGCGCATGTCACGTACTTCTTCAACGGCGGCATTGAAACACCGTTCCCCGGTGAAGACCGTGCGCTGGTGCCATCGCTGAAGGTGGCCACCTACGACCTTGCGCCGGAGATGAAGGCGGAAGCGATCGGCGATACCATCGTGAAAGCTGTCAACGACACCGCGTTTGACCTGATCGTTGCCAACTTCGCCAACGCGGACATGGTGGGCCACTCCGGCAAGCTGGAGCCGACGATCAAAGCCTGCGAGGCCGTGGATGCGCAGCTTGGCCGCATTTACGAAGCCGTGCGCAAGCGCAACGGCCACTGGCTCATCACCGCCGACCACGGCAATGCCGAGCTGATGGTGGACCCTGCAACCGGCGGTCCGCACACGGCGCACACTACCAATCCGGTGCCTTTCATCTACATCGGCGAAGAGGCAAGCCATTATCGCCTGCGGCCGGACGGAGCGTTGCGCGACATTTCGCCTACGCTGCTGAACCTGTTGAATCTCGGCTTGCCGAAGGAGATGACCGGCGGCGACCTGCGCGTTCCTGTGCAGCAGTAGCGCCTGCTACACTCCACTGGGTCTGGAAGGACGAGGTTGGGAGGGCGTGTGGCAAGGATTGAAACAGTCGCAGTCATCGGCGCCGGAACGATGGGTTCCGGCATCGCTCACGTTTTTGCACGTTCCGGTTTTCGCGTCTTGCTCTGCGATGTGGCGCAGCCCGCGCTGGACCGCGCTCTCGCGCAGATTCGCGCCAACCTGGGCAGGGAAGCGGCGAAAGGCAAGCTAGCTGAATCGGAAATCGAGCCGGCGCTTGCGCGCATTACGCCAATAACTGACCGCGCCGGGCTTGCCGCTGCCGATTTCGCCGTGGAGGCTGCCACGGAACGTTATGAACTGAAGGCGGAAATCTTCCGTTCGCTCGATGGGATTCTCCCTGAAGGCGTAATTCTAGCCACCAATACCTCGTCGATCTCCATCACCAAACTCGCTGCGCTTACGCGCCGCCCTGATCGTGTAATCGGGATGCACTTCTTCAATCCCGTACCGATGATGACGCTGGTAGAAGTGATTCGCGGGCTTGCCGCGAGCGGCGAAACCTTTGCCGCCACGCGCGATCTGGCGCTGCAACTGGGCAAAACTCCTGTTGAAGTCAACGATGCTCCGGGTTTTGTCTCGAATCGCGTATTGATGCCGCTCATCAACGAGGCCGCTTATGCCGTGATGGAGGGCGTAGCCACGCCGGAGGCCGTTGACCAGGTCTTCAAGCTCGGCATGGCGCATCCGATGGGCCCGCTGACGCTGGCGGACTTCATCGGCCTCGATATCTGCGTGGACATTCTGCGCGTGCTGCACGAGGGCCACGGCGATCCCAAATTCCGCCCCTGCCCGCTGCTGGTGCGCATGGTGGATGCAGGCTGGCTCGGGCGCAAATCCGGCCGCGGCTTTTATACCTACGGCAAATGACGGGCTGTGGCGGCTTTCCTTACCTTAGGTAAGGAGTACAATCGAGCCAGAGGTGCAGTTATGACTACCGCCGCACTCACGTCCAAGGGGCAGATCACGATTCCCATCGAAGTGCGCCGGAAGCTCGGGCTCAAGTCCGGCGACCGCGTTGACTTTATCGAGCGCGAGAATGGCGAGT
>JASHPD010000216.1 GCA_030038315.1 Acidobacteriaceae bacterium | reverse complement strand
AAATCAGCGGCAGCTCGACGTTGTGCAGTGAGGTGGCGCGGGCGAGCAGGTTGAAGGTCTGGAAGACGAAGCCGATCTCCTTGTTGCGGATGCGCGCAAGCTGGTCGTCGTCGAGCTCGCTGACAAGCTGGTTGTTGAGCCAGTAGCGGCCCTTGGAGGGTGTATCGAGGCAGCCGATGAGGTTCATCAGCGTGGATTTGCCGGAGCCGGACGGGCCCATGATGGCCACATACTCATTGCGGCGGATGCGGAGGTTGATGCCGCGCAGCGCGTGCACCTGCTGCTCGGAGCCCATGTCGTAGGTGCGCCACAGGTCTTCGACGACAATCACATCGCCCGCGCCGGGATGGGCCGGCTGCGGGCTTTCTTCAGTTCCGACGGTGTCCAGAGCCATTTCCATTCTTTCCTCAGAGGTCGATCAGGGTACGGGGTGCAGGGTACAGAGTACCGGATTCATGGTTCAGGCATACGCAGTAAGCCATTTTGTTCCATAGCCGCGCATCCAGCAGCGCCGCTTCTGAACCCTGTACCCCGTACCCGGTAATTACGTCGTCGAAGTGACGGCCTGCGGGATAGACGTATCGCGTTTGATGAGCGCGTTCTCCTTGAGCACGCGCAGCGTTTTGTAGGGGCCGGTGACAACCTCCTGGCCGGGCTTCAGGCCGGAGAGCACTTCGATCATGGTGGTGCCGGTGATGCCGGTGGTGACGGCGACAAAGTGCGCGCGCAGCCGGCCGTTTCTGTCCTTCTCCACCACGTAGACGCCCTGGGGCTGCTGCGTGGGCGTGGTGGTGGCGGCCTGCACGCTGCCGGAGCCGGATGAGGTCGAGGGCAGCGGCTTGAGCGTGAGCGCCTGGATGGGCAGGGCGAGAACGCCGGCCTTGTGCGCGGTGGTGATCTTGGCCGTGCAGGAGAAGCCGGGGCGCAGATCGTCGCTGGGGTTGTCGAGCGTGACGACTACCTTGAAGTCCTTGGCTTCTTCCGTGCCGGAGGTGGTTTGCAGCGTGGCAACGCCGGTGGAGCGCAGCAGAGCCTGGTCGCCGACCAGCGTGACGTGGCCTTTGAAGACTTTGCCGGGGATCGCATCTACGGTCACATCGGCGGACTGGCCCACCTGCACGTTGGCAATGTCGGTCTCATCGACCTTGACCTCGGCGGTGATGACGCTCATGTCGGCGATGGTCATGATAGTGGAGCCATTCGTGTCCTGGATGCCTTCGACGACGGTTTCGCCCTCGCGCACCGGCTCGTTGGTGACGAGGCCGTTAAAGGGCGCCGTGGCCTCGGTCAGGGAGAGCGCGTTTTCATTCGCTTGCAGCGTGGCCTTCTGCGTGAGCAGGTGCGCGCGCGCGGAGGCGGTGTTGGCCTTGGCCTGGTTGACCTGCGCGATGGCCTGGTCGAGCTTGGCCACGTCGGTGTCGTAGGCGGCCTTCTTGGCGTCGTAGTCCTGCTTGGCCATGATGCCGGCCTGGTAGAGGCCCTGGGCACGCTGCCAGTCGAGCGTCTTCTGTTCGAGATCGGCCTTGGCGTCCTCGACATTGGCCTCGTCGGTCTTTTCGGCGGCTATATCGCCGTTGATGTCCGTGCCGGCCGCGGCGATGGCGGCCTGCTGGCCGGTTACCTGCGCCTGCTCCTGCACATTCTCGACGGTGGCCACGATTTCGCCCTGCTTTACGTGGTCGCCTTCCTTGACATAAAGGTGCGTGATGCGGCCCATCGCTGTTGCGCCGAGGTTGGCGTAGGTCTTTGGCCGGATCTGGCCGGTTCCGCTCACGACTGTCGTCAGATCCTGCCGGACCAGCTTGGCCGTAAATACCTTCGTATAACCGGACTGCTGCTTGATGACCATGAAGGTCACCAGGCCGGCGGCAACAAGCACAATGAGGGCAATCCAAAGAATCTTCTTCATGGGTCGAGCTAGCTCCGAGGGGTCCCGCTTTCAGTGTACGCAAAATCCCCGGCGAAGGTTCCGGAAAAGCGGAAAGGCAGGGAACAGGGATTAGGGATTAGGGAACAGGGACTGTAGATAAGAAGCCGAAGCTGTAAAAGACGTTGTAAAAAGCAAAGACTTATAGATATCCCACCCTGGCGGCAAAAACAAAGACGCCGCGAGGGTAGGGCACCCTGTACCCTGTACCCGGTTTGTTTTCCTGTTCCCTAATCCCTAATCCCTGCTTTCGTTGACCTTTCCCCGGCCGCCGAAGTCCAATTCGCAGCAGAATCCGGCCCAGTGTGCCAACAGAATGTCTTGCCGCCTCTGCCGGGGGACCGTAAAATAAGTCAATCCAGCATCGGGGATTCAGGAGTTTTTGAAGGCCATGAAGTACAACCGCAGTTCCTTGCTTGCCGCCGCAGTAGCCTGCGGTCTATTTGCCGTTCCCGCGCATCGGCTTGTTGCGCAGCAGACGCAGAATTCAAATGGCTCCGCACAGGCCGCCGGCCAGGGCGCGCAGGCTGCCGGCCAGGACCAAACGCAGGACCAGAACTTCGATCCCCTCAAGCGCAAACGCAGCGACAAGGAAGAGTTCCAGGCGGAAAAGCAGCTCCGCCAGGAGTTGAAGGGGCCTTACCGCAAGTGGCTCGACCAGGACGTGGCCTACATCATTACCGACCAGGAGCGGAAGGCCTTTTTGAGCCTGAGCAACGATGAGGAGCGCGAGTCCTTTATTGAAGCCTTCTGGCAGCGGCGCAATCCCGATCCCGACTCGCCGGATAACGCCTTCCGCGACGAGCATTACCGCCGCATCGCTTATGCCAACGAGCACTTTGCCGCCGGCAAGCCGGGCTGGATGACGGACCGCGGACGCATCTACATCATGTGGGGCCCGCCGGATTCGATCGACTCGCATCCCTCGGGCGGCGCCTATGAGCGCCCGATTGACGAAGGCGGCGGCGAGACCTCGACCTTCCCGTTCGAGGACTGGCACTATCGCTATCTTGAGGGCGTGGGCGACAACATCGACATCGAATTTGTGGATACCTGCATGTGCGGCGATTACCACTTCACCATCGACCGCAGTGAAAAGGACGCGCTGCTGCGCGTGCCCGGCGCCGGCCTGACGCAGTGGGAAGAGATGGGCATGGCCAAGAAGGCCGACCGCTTCAAAGGCGGCATGGAGGATCTGGGTACCGGACCGATGTCCAGCAGCGATAACGCCAAGGAGTTCGACCGCATCGAGATGGCGGCCAAGCTCTTTGCGCCGCCGCCGATCCAGTTCAAGGACCTGGACAGCTTTATCTCGGAACATACGATTCTGACCGGGCCGCCGCTGCCCTTTGACGTGCGCACGGATTTCGTGCGCGTGACGGACGATACCGTGCTGGTGCCGATCACGGTGCAGATCAAGAACCGCGACATCACCTTTGTGACCAAGGACGGCGTTTCAACGGGCGTGGTGGACATTCTGGGCAAAGTGACGACACTGACGCACAAGGTGGTGCAGACCTTCGAGACCCCGGTGCAGGTGCAGGAGCCGGCGGAACTCCTCGAACAGCAGTTGAATAGGCCGTCGATCTACTGGACGGCGCTTCCGCTGCGTCCCGGACTGTACCGGCTCGATATCGCTATCAAGGACGTGAACAATCCGGACCATGTGGGTATTTACGGGCGCGGCATCGATGTGCCTGCGTATGACGACGAGAAGCTGGAGACTTCTTCCCTGATTCTTTCGGATAACCTGACGCCGGTGGATTCGCACTCGATCGGCACGGGCATGTGCGTAATCGGCAACGTGAAGGTCTGCCCGCGGGTGAGCTCGACGCCGGGGCAGCCGATCAGCTTTAAGCGGGACCAGAACCTGGCCTTCTGGATGCAGGTTTACAACCTCGGCATCGATGAGCAGAGCAAGAGCAACGACGCCACGGTGACTTACCAGATTGTGGACACGGCGAATAACGACGTGGTCTTCCAGAAGGAAGTCCCGTCAAAGGATCTCGGCGCGCACAGCGACCAGTTGACGGTGGAGAAGTCGCTGCCGATTGCCGGATTGCAGCCGGGCAAGTATAAAGTCATCATCAAAATCAATGACACAGTCTCCAAACAGGAGATTGCGCAATCGGCGCCTTTTGTCGTGGAATAATACATAGATTCCCGCGCAGGACGGCCACCCGGCTACGGATTCGAAGCTAGACCGGGGGTTTATGCGGGAAATGGAAGTCGTTGCCAGGACGCCGCGCAGTTGCTGATGGTAACAGTGATCGTACGCAGGCTCCATCTCGCGTTGTTTCTCGTGCTGACCGGTCTGGCCGCCGCATCCGTTGCGGCGGGCGCACAGGCGCGGGTGTCGGGCGTTGTCCGCGACTCCGCCGGCGTGCCGCAGGCCGGCGCCGAGGTCCAGCTCCTGCGTGCGGACGGGCTCACCGTCCTCGCCTCGGTTTACACCAATGAGAGCGGCCGCTTCTCTTTCGGCTCGATTCTGCCGGGCAAATATGCCGTGAAGGCGATGGGCGCGGCATTTCTGCCGTCGCTGCGCGAGAATGTCCGGGTGCGCACGGCGGCCTTCGTCAGCATTACGCTGAGCACGCTTTATGAAGTGATGCAATGGCTGCCCGCGCAGCCGCGCGGCGCCAGCGCGCAAAAAGACGACTGGGCATGGACGCTGCGCTCGGCGGCCAATCGCCCGCTGCTGCGCTGGCTGGAGGACGGCCCGCTGGTGGTGGTGACGGAAGGACCGAATGCGCGGCCGAAGCTGAAGGCCCGGCTGATTGCCAGCGGCCAGGAGGGAACCTTCGGCGAGGACGGCCGCCGTATCACGATGGAGGTGGAGAATACGCCGTCGAGCAGCCGCGAGCTGCTGGCGCGCGTGGACTTCGATCCTTCGACGGATGCGGGCATGGAGTCGATGCTTGGCTTCCGGCAGGATCTCGGCATGGCCGGCTCGGTGGAGTCGATGGCTGCGGTGTCGATTCACCCGGAGATTACATCGCAGGCCGGGTCCGGTCTGGAGGAAGCCGCGCTGCACACCGCGGAAAGAATTCAGTTGGGCGATCTGGCGGAGGCTGTGATCGGCATTGACCAGGTGCTGGCCCGCTTTGCACAGAGCGCGTCCGGCGCGAACCCCGTGGGCGCGAGCCCTGTGCTGGCCGCGCTGCCCTTTGCCACAGTAGGCTGGCACGCGGGCAATGCCACCATCCGTTACGCGATGGCCACGGCCGTTCCGGCAGATTCTGCTGACGGGTCCGGGGAATCGCAGCCCGCGGCGTATCTGCCCGCGGTTGCCGTCTCCGATGGCAGGCTCGCCATGGAGCACGGCCTTCACCAGCAGATCGGCTGGGAGCGCAGCACGGATTCCTCCGGCGTGCAGGTTGTGGTCTTCGCGGATTCGCTCGACAATCCGGTTCTCGAAGCGGCCGCGCCGGCGGGAAGTTCTGCTGCTGCGCAGGCGCTCTATGACAGTGAGAGCGGCCTTTTGCGCATTGCCGGCACGGGATTTTCTACTGCCGGCGTGGTTGCCACTTACGAGCGCCGTCTCGGCGACAACTCCATCCGCTTAAGCTACGCAAACGGCGATGCGCTGGTGATTCCCGAGCCGGCGCACGCGCTGCCGATCAATCTTCTTGTGGCCTCGGCACGCCCGCGCCGCACGCAGATGTACGCGCTCTCGCTTTCCGGCACCGTGGACGGCACCGGCACGCGCTGGCGCGCGAGCTACCGCTGGCAGCCGGAAGAGACCGTTACGCAAGTAGCGCCGTTTGCGCTCGATGCCTCAGCGCCGTATCTCAATCTCTATGTGCGCCAGCCTGTATGCCGCAGGCATGGCGAACACATCCGCAGCGTAGACGCGATGGTGAATGCCCGCAACCTGCTGGCGCAGGGCTACCGGCAGTTCATTCTCAGCGACGGCTCGCTGCTGCTTTTTGCGCAGAATCAGCGCAGCCTCAGCGCCGGCCTCGCCTTCACGTTTTAAGGCATTTTCCGGAATCCTGTGAACTTCCAGCGAGAGGGAAGGTGGATTTTCTTTCGACAAATCCACTCGGCTGTTGCGGCTTCGGTCTACACCCATCCGGAAAATGGTATAGTCCGCTTCGCGCGTTTGGAATCCACAACTTCCTGTGCTATATTCAGTGAGGTGGTCAGAGCGGTTCAGCCGCTTGCGGAGCGCTTCTCAGGCGCATCGAAGACCTTGGCTCCAGCCCTCCCGGACGCGTAGCTCAACTGGCAGAGCATTCGGCTCTTAACCGACAGGTTGTAGGTTCGATTCCTACCGCGTCCACCATGCAAAATCAACACGTCAGAGCAAGCAGGAGAGAGCCGGAAACGGGGCAAAATTGGTTATTGTACCCATTTTTAATGTAAGCCGACTTTTCAGTATCCGCCCGCTTTGATCGCGCGGTTTGCTG
>JASHPD010000215.1 GCA_030038315.1 Acidobacteriaceae bacterium | reverse complement strand
GATGACGCCGCCGGCAGCGCCGTTGCCGAGGCCCTGCATACCGGCCACGCCAAAGTTCTGCGGCGGAGCCTCAGACTCCTTAATCTGCTTGATGTCCTTCGGGATCTTGGTCGGGGCGACGAGCTGATTGTTCATCATCTCCGACTGGATGTGCACGACCTTCACAGGCGCCTGCGGCGGCGGTGGCGGTGGTGGCGGCGGAGGCGGCGGCGGAGCAACGAGAAGTGTCTGCATCATTGCCTTAGGCAGCGCCTCAGGATAGATCAGCGGGATCAGGATGATCAGCAAGAGGATTGCGCCGTTCAAGCAAAGGGTCACAATCATCCAGTACTTGCTCTTGCTCTTGATCTTCCCGCCCGATTCAAATGTGGAATCTTCAAACATGGCCAGCCTCGAACTCGGGTGTTAGTTTCCTCTATTTAGACACCGCGGAAACCTTGAATGTTCCCGAAGCATCCTCCGCAAATGAACCAGCGTGTTTCACCTATATCAGAATGTGCATACAGGTTGCAAAGCGCTGCTGCAAAATCAGTGCAAACTTACACGAACTTCCTTCCATGCGGACAGATCGCTTCCTCCGCACGGACCTTGCTAGCGGCTGCGCCTGGCGGCAGGCAGCGCGGCTGCCTTGCCGTTCTTCGCGCGAAACTGTTGCCAGGCCACCAGCATCGGCGACGCAACCGCGATCGACGAGTAGGTGCCGATGAGAATGCCGACGACCAGGGCAAAGGAGAATCCCTTCAACACCTGCCCACCAAAAATATACAGCGAAAGCACGGTTAAAAATGTTAATCCGGAGGTCAGAACGGTTCGGCTCAGCGTCTGGTTGATGCTGCGGTTCACCAGATCCGCCAATTCCTCGCGGCGATTGAGGCGCAGATTCTCGCGGATGCGGTCGAAGACGACAATGGTGTCGTTCATCGAGTAGCCGACGAGGGTGAGGATGGCCGCGATGACGGTGAGGCTGATCTCCTGGTTGGTGAGCGCGAAAAAGCCGACAGTGATCAGCGTGTCATGGAAGCAGGCGACGACGGCCGCCACGCCGTAGATAAGCTGGAAGCGGAACCAGAGGTAGACCAGCATTCCCAGCATCGAATAGAGCACGGCCAGCGCGGCCTGCTTGGTCAACTGGTGGCCCACCGTGGGGCCGACAACGTGTGCCTTGACGCCACCTACCGGATCGAAGGGATTGTTGTAGTGCTGCTGGAGAGTCGTAATGATCAACTGCCGGCCCTGGTCGAGCGTGGACTCGTTCTTCTGCTCGGGCAGGTTGATGAGAACTTCATTGCTCTCCGTGCTGCTGCCGGTCGGCACAATCTTGGCGTCACGGACGCCGGCCGCGTTCACAGCCTGGCGAATGGCGCCGATGTCGGGCTTGTTGGCGAACTGAATCTGGACTTCCGTGCCGCCGCGGAAGTCCACGCCGAGCGGAACCGGCGTGCCCGTGTGGATGACGTGCATCGTCATGGAAACGATGCCGGCTATGCTGAAGATCAGCGAAAAGGCGAGGAAATACCACTTCTTTCCAAGCCAGTCGATTTTTACGTCGTGAAAGAATTCCACTGAGCGCTTACCTCAGGGGCTAAAGCCCCGAAATCTTTTTTACTCTTCTGCGGCACGGCTAAAGCCGTGCCCTTTCAAAGCCAATTACCGCTTAAATCGAAACCATCTGCCCGGGCTTGAGCTTGTTCAGGTGCGAGTCAAAGATGGTGCGCGAGACAAAGACCGCCGTGAACAGGTTGGCCAGCAAACCGAAAGTCAGCGTGGTGGCAAAGCCCCTTACCGGGCCGGTGCCGAAGAGGAACAGAATCGCCGCTGAAACGATCGTTGTGACGTGCGTGTCCACGATCGTGAGCCATGCGTGCCCAAAGCCTTGATCGACCGCCGCGGCCGCCGACTTGCCCGCGCGAATCTCTTCGCGGATGCGCTCGAAGATCAGCACGTTCGAGTCCACGCCCATGCCGATAGTCAGAATGACGCCGGCGATGCCGGGCAGCGTGAGCGCGGCCGTCGAGAAGCCCATGAAGCCGAGCAGAATAAGCAGGTTCAGGAGCAGCGCCAGATCCGCGTTGATGCCCGCACCCTTGTAGTAGACGAGCATGAAAGCCAGAACCACCACCAGGCCCGCAATCGCCGCCGTTACGCCTTCCTTGATCGAGTCCGCGCCGAGCGAAGCGCCCACGGTGCTGGTTTCAATCGGCTTGAGCGAGGCCGGCAGAGCGCCGGTGCGCAGCAGCTTCGAGAGCGCATCGACCTCCTCCTGGCTGAAGGCGCCTTCAATCTCGCCTTGGTCGCGGATGCCGCTCTTGATGTTGGCCACTTCGCGGATGGTGTTGCCCATCACGACAGCCATGGGGCTGCCGATGTTGTGGCTGGTGTAGTCGTAGAACTTGTCGCCGGCTTCGTTGGTCAGCGTAAAAGTGACCATGCGCTGGCCGGTATCAGGATTGATATTGGAAGTGGCGGCACGGAAGTCGCTGCCGGAGACGACCGGCGCGCGCTGCACCACGTAAACGCTGCCGTCCCCGCCGGGATTGCCGAGGGTGCCCGAAAAAGGCAGAACCTCCTGGTCGGGCGAAATCACACCGCCGGTGGCCTGCGCAGCGGCATCCGCATTGGGATACGGGCCACCGACGACCGGGTGAATCTCCAGCCGCGCCGTCGTCTCCATGATGCTTTCCACGCGGTTCAGGTCGGAGATGCCGGGCAGCTCGACGAGAATCTGGTTCGCGCCCAGGTTGTACTCCTGAATCACCGGCTCGCTGACGCCGAGGGCATCCACACGCTCGCGAATCGTCTCAATGGCCTGCTGCAAAGTGCGCTGCTCGAGATCCTTCTCAAAGGTCGGCTTCATGGTCACCGTATAGGTGCCGTTGCCGCCCGTGTAGTCGTACTCGTTGGAATACTTCGCCGAGTTGAGCGTCGTCTGGAGCGCGGGCACGCTCGCCGGCGCAACGCCGTCAATCGTAATCACCGTCGGCTTGGTTGGATCGAGCTTCTGCACGTGGCCGAAGGTCACGCTGGCCTTCTTCAAATCCTCCTGCAACCCGGAAACGGTGTTGTCCGTCTCCTGGCTTACTGCCTCCTGCACGGCCACCTGCAAAATCAGGTGCGCGCCGCCCTTGAGGTCGAGTCCGAGGTGAATCCGGTTGGTCAGTGCCGTGAGCAGCGCCGAGCCGCTTACGCCGCCGGGGATGCCGAGGATGCCGTACACGCAAACCACCAGCACGGCGATAATCAGAATTACTCTGCCTTTGATCTTCTTCATCTTCTCTGCTTCACTCGTCCAAAAAATAAAGGCGCGTAAGCGCTAGCTGGCCGCGTCTTGCGTAGTTACGGAGGCGATGGCGTTCTTGGCCACTTCCATCTTGATGCCGTCGGGAGCCACCTTCACGATCACGCTATCGTCCTTGAGCGAAAGGATGGTGCCGCGGACACCGCCGGCGGTCGTCACCTTGTCGCCGGGCTTGATGCTCGAGAGCATCTGCTGCCACTTCTTCTGCCGCTTCTGCTGCGGCATAATCATTACGAAATACATCACCGGGATCAGCAGCAGGATGGGAAGCATTCCAATGAAGCTGCCACTGCCTGACGCCGGCGCCGCGAAGATCGCCAAACCGATTGCCACACTCGTCCTTTACTGCCCTGCCCTCTTACGGGCACGGGGCGCGCCGACGTTGAAATCCGCGCTCACACGAAAATTTGTCTCCGGGAAAAACTCGTCTCCAGGCTTGTTTCCTTCTGCTCAGGAACTTCACGCCGGGATTCAGATTCGGATGAATGAGGCTCCGGCCCCGCACCCGTCAGCTTCCTGTTCGACACGGCCCTCCGCCGGGACTTCTCAGGCAGGAAAAACCGCGCCACGCGCGTGCTTCCCAGCCCGACACATCCCCAGGATTGCCTAGCAAGATAAGAAACGCCGGGGCGCGCGCATGTCAAGGTGCTTCCCACCCCATGCAACAACGATCGTTGCATGGGGACCCCGGGTGCTTCGTGCACGGCGGACTGCGTCTTCGGCGCCAATTTGCTGATTCTGCGGCAGTCGTGTGTCATGCTCGGATCATTTCTGTCTGGGTTATTGATGACACCGGGTGCCCCATGTCCCTCGCATTTGGGGACGTGGGATCACGTACTCCCAAAATTTCCCGCACAGCTTTGCAAAACCCTTATGAAGCGATTGCCGCGGCTTTATGCCCTGGCGGCTCTACTGGAGACAATGCGCCCTGCGCATGAAGGAAGCTGCGATGCTGTCTCTGCTCGATATCCGCTACTGGCTCATGCTGCCGTTTGCCCTGGCCGCGCTGGTGATGCTCTGGATTCTGTGGAATCTTCTGCGCCAGAACCGGCATAAATAGCGGCTCAATTCGTCTGCGCCGAGGCGGCGGGCGCATCGTCGTCGCCGGAATCCTCCACCAGCACCGCCGAACCGGGAACAATCTGATAGGTCGCCGCATCCTTGCCCGCCGGATGAAAGGTCACGCGCAGCGGGTCACGCTGCCACTCGGGATCGCCGCAGACCGCCTCCGGCGACGCAGCGGAATCGGGCGTGTATTCGTTGAGCTTCTTCGAAAGTACGGGCTTGCGCACCGTAAGCTGCGCCACCACGGCATAAAGGCTCTTGCCGCTCGCCGTCAGGCCGCAGTAGGCGGCGTAGTCGCGGAACCACATCACCTGGCTGACGCCGGGCGCGTAATCCGGCAATTTGAGCGCGGTGATACGGCCGGTTTCACGGTCCACCATGAGCCACGGCCCGCGCTGCCAGACCCAGTGCTCCTTTTGCGCGGCGGGCTTGTCGGTGGGCAGCGAATCATTCAGCCGGATCGCGCGGCGCACGACGAAAGTTCGATCCGTGACATCATGCGCGCCGCCGGTGGTCCACTCCTTCACCTGACCGTCCACGAGGAGAGCGCGAATCTTGAGCGAATCCTCGCCGGCGAGCGCACCGGATGGGTCGCCTTCTTTGGAATAAGACACTGTTTTCACCGCGCCGAAAAAGACCGTATGCGGCTTGCGCGCGGCAAAGCAAAACGGGCTCAAGGCAAGCACGCCCATAAGCCCGATGACGAGACCAGATTTTCCCCCAAGGCGCATCGAAGCACACTCCAAATCGCACGAAACATACGCTGGATTAGGGAAAAACTCTGGTGAAACTGTTTTGGATTGCTGTTTGTGTTGAGTGTAGCAGGAGACCGGCTAGGCGGCTTTCAAATCTTCCACCCAAAGCCAGCCAGTAATTGCTTCACGGATATTTGCGAGCGCTTCCTCTTCATTGCGGCCCTGCGAGACGCATCCGGGCAGTGCCGGGCACTCGGCCACAATCCAGCCGTCTTCGGATTTTTCGAGAATCACGCGAAACACCATACTGAAATCTCCTTGGGCGACTTCAGCAAACCATCTACTTCTGCGCCGCCTCCACTGCCCGCGCCACGCGGAAGGCCGTGCTTTCGCGCAGATGGCTGGCCAGAACCTGCATCCCCACTGGCAGGCCCGACGAGGTGCTTCCGCATGGCACGGTCACGCCGCAGATACCGGCGAGACTCGCGGTGACGGTGTAGATATCGGCCAAATACATCGCCAGCGGATCGCCGGTCTTCTCGCCCAGCTTGAAAGGCGGAACAGGCGAGGTCGGCGTCACGATGGCATCGACTTCTGTGAAGGCGCGCAGGAATTCTTCGGCCAATAAGCGTCGAACCTGCTGCGCTTTGAGATAGTAGGCGTCGTAGTAGCCTGCGCTCAGCGCGTAGGTGCCAAGCAGGATGCGGCGCTTGACCTCGGGGCCGAAGCCTTCGTCGCGCGAGTGCTTGTACATCGCGGCCAGATTTTCGCTCGCTGCGGAGCGGTAGCCGTAGCGTACGCCGTCAAAGCGGGCGAGATTCGCGCTGGCTTCCGCCGTAGCGACCAGATAGTAGGTCGGAATCGCGTACTTGGTGTGCGGCAGCGAGATGGATTTGACGGTGCAGCCCGCAGCCTTGAGGTCTTCAATGCCTTTTTCGATTGCGGCTCGCACTTCGGGGTCGAGACCATCGCTGAAATACTCAGCAGGTACACCGATGCGCAGGCCTTCGGCTCCCTTGTCGCTTTCGGCAGCGTAATCTTCGACCGGCGCGGGTGAGCTGGTCGCGTCCTTCGTGTCGTGACCGGCGAGAACGCCGAGCAGCGTGGCTGCATCGCGCACGTTAGCCGCGAAAGGTCCGACGCGATCGAGCGATGAGGCAAAGGCAATCAGGCCGTAGCGCGAAACGCGGCCATAAGTCGGCAACACGCCCACCACGCCGCAGAAGCTGGCGGGCTGGCGGATCGATCCGCCGGTGTCGGTGCCCAGCGTTGCCACAGCCATGTCCGCCGCGACTGCCGCAGCCGAACCGCCGCTCGATCCACCGGGAACGCGCTCAGGATCGACGGGATTGCGCACGGGACCGTAAGCCGAATTCTCATTCGATGAACCCATCGCGAACTCGTCGCAGTTGATCTTGCCGAGCAGCACCGCGCCCGCCGCTTCGAGCTTTGTCACTGAGGTCGCGTCGTAGGGCGGCTCGTAGCCTTTGAGAATCTTCGAACCCGCCGTAGCCGGCGCACCCTTCACCACCAGCACATCCTTGATGCCGACGGGGATTCCGGCCAGCGCGGGCAACGGGTCACCCTTGGCCGCAAGCGCGTCAATGCGCGCGGCCTGCTCGACGGCACGCTCTTTGGTCAGGCTCAGGTAGACGTTGAGTTGCGGATTGACAGCCGCGATACGCTCGTAATACGAGGCAGTCAGATCGGCGGCCTTCACGCTTCCTGAGGCAATGCCTTCCTTGAGCGCCGCAATCGTCTTCGGCTTCTGGACAAAGGTTCCCGATGGGTCAGCAGTCGTCATCCCAATCCCTATCTTTCAATCACTTTCGGCACTTTGAAGAAGCGGCCGTCGGACTCCGGCGCCTCCGGCATCACGGCGGCGCGGTCAAGCGACGGAATCTGTGCATCCTCGCGCAACTCGGCCGCTCCACCTGCACCTTTAAGTTCACTGACTTGCGCCAGCGGAGCCACGCCTTTCGTGTCCAGCTCGTTCAGCTCGGCCACGTAATCCAAAATGGCGTTCAGGTCATGGACCATTGCCGGAATTTCTTCCGCGGTCAGCTCCAGATGCGCGAGCTCAGCCACGCGCTCCACTTCTTTGGCAGTTACCTTGGCAGTCATCGTTTTTCTATGCCTGAATCCAGTTGCCCGAAGTTCCAGTATAGACGGCGGCTCGCGTGGCTTTGACTACGCGGTTTTGTGCTCGTCGAGAAAGGATTGCAGGATGAGCGTGGCTGCGACCTGATCAACGACCTTCGCGTGTTCCTGCCGCGCGTGGCCGGCTTCGTAGAGAATGCGATGCGCTTCTTGGGTAGTCAGCCGCTCATCCCACAGATGGATCGGCAAGCCGGTCAGCTCGCCCAACTCCGCCGCAAATACCTGCGCTTTTTCGGCGCGGCTGCTCACCTCACCCGAAAGATGAAGCGGATTGCCGACTACGATTCCTACAACGGCAAACTTTCGGGCGAGGCGCGCGATGGAGCGCAGGTCTTCTCTGCGACTACGGCGAACTTCCAGCGTCATCGCCGGCTGCGCGGTGAGCCCAAGCTCGTCGGAGACGGCCACGCCGATGCGTTTGGTGCCGATATCGAGCGCGAGATAGCGAACAGGCATGATTGGAGCATACAGGCTGCGGATTCCTGCACCACGCCCGCAAAGGGACGGCCACGCTGCCCGAAGGTGCTCCCGCCGATACAATAAAGGAAGTGAAAAGAATCCCAGAGTGATCCTCCGCGTCAGATAGAGGAGAGTTCACGGAGGAATGCTGCAACGGATGGCCAGCCGCAGGAGAGCTACCAGTAAAAACAGAAGAAAAAAGGGCTCCGGTTTCGGCAAGGCATTCGCAACGCTGCTTTTGTTGCTTCTCCTTGGCGCCGCCGGGACGGCGGCCTACGTGTGGTTTGTGCCCTTCGGCCCTTCGCAGGCGACTTTTGTTGCGATTGCGCCCGGCTCCTCTGCCATCCAGATCGGCGGGCAACTGGAAGAAGCGGGCATCATCCGCACGCGGTTCGCCTTTGACGCGCTGCGCTGGCTACGCCCGGGCAGGCTGGTTGCCGGAACCTACCGCTTTACCGCGCCGGCGCGGCTTGCAACCGTCTACGACCGCATCCGCCGCGGCGATATTTACACGATCTCCGTCACCATCCCCGAAGGCTCGAATATCTTCGACATTGCTTCGCGGCTGGAACAGGCCGGATTTGGTCCGGCGGCGGATTTCCTCACCGTGGCGAAGAACGACACGGGACTGGTTCATGGCCTGATCGGCGATCTCGACCCGCAGGCTACGAGCCTCGAAGGCTATCTCTTTCCCGATACGTACCATTTTGCGCCGCAGCAGAAACCGCAGCAGATTGCCGCCACCATGGTGAAGCGCTTCCGCGCAGAGGCCAACCGGATTGGACTGCATGAAAACGTGCATGAAGTGGTGACAACGGCCTCGCTGGTGGAGCGCGAAACCGCTGTGGACAGTGAGCGCCCGGTGGTGGCCAGCGTCTTTGAGAACAGGCTGGCAAAGAAGATGCCGCTGATGACCGACCCGGCGGTAATCTACGGGCTGGAGCTGGACGGCCGCTGGCGGGGCGCGATTTACGCGAGCGACCTGAAACTCGACACCCCCTATAACACGTATCTCCATGCGGGGCTGCCGCCGGGACCGGTTGCCAATCCCGGCGTCAAATCCTTGCGCGCGGCCATGGAGCCGGCGCACACGGATTATCTTTATTTTGTTGCGGCGGGGGCCGACCCGCAGGGTAGGAGCCTCTTTGCCGCCACGCTCAAGGAGCACAAGCGCAACGTGGCCTGGTATCGCAGCGCCGTGAAGAAAGCAGGAACCCGATGAGTGGTGCTACGCGCACGGCGAACTGCGCTTCGCGCCATTGGGTTGCGCGGGGAGCGGTTGCGGCAGTGTTGGCGCTGGCCTTTCTGCCGCTGACTGGCTGCCTTTTCACCACGCGCAAGCTGCCCATTCCCAAGGCTCCGGCGATTACGCAGACCATTGCACCCGATTTGCTGGTGAAGCAGTTGAACGACCGCTGGGACGCGCTCCACACACTCTACGCCAAAGTGGAGATCCAGGCCAGCACGATGAACGCCAAACAAGGCGTCGAGAAGGATTACACCACCTTTCCCGGCATCATCATGATCCGCAAGCCGGAGATGCTGCGCGTCTACGGCCAATATCCGGTCATCACCGCGCCGATGTTCAGCATGGCCAGCGACGGCAAGAACTTCACGCTCTACATCAATCCCAAGCACATTGCCTACAAGGGGCCGAACGAGCTCACGCATAAATCGAAGAACCTGGTCGAGAACATCCGCCCCGGCTTCTTTATGGATGCCCTGATAGTGCGCGGCCTTGCGCCGGACGACTGGTGCATGGTGACCACGGACACGCAGACCGTGGAGGACGTCAAGAAAAAGCACCTGCTGCTGATGCCGGAGTACATCCTGACCGTGATGCGGCGCAAGCCGGGCAGCCAGGTGATGCAGCCGATCCGCGTCATCCGCTTTCATCGCGACGACCTGCTGCCCTATGAGCAGGAGATCTACGACCAGCAGGGCAATCCCGAGACGCTGGTGACTTATGGCGCCTACACCGACTTCGGCGGCAGCCGCTATCCCTCAACGGTCACCATCAAGCGGCCGCAGGAGGAGTTCCAGATTGTGCTTACAGTCGATAAGGTCGAGGAGAATCTTGAATTGAAAGACGATCAGTTCCAGATTGAGATTCCGCCGGGCGTGAAGATTCAGGCGCTCCAGTAGGCCCAACCTCGGGCCCGATCTCGCCGGCGGGTTCTTCCTCGCCCCAGCAGCGCATGGCGGCCAGCACCGTAAAGCCGATGAGAAACCCCAGCGTGAGCCAGCGTTTATAAAGAGTTTCCATTCTCCGTGTGCCCTCACCGTACCGAGACGGGATCACGGCCCGGAGCGCAGTGCGGAGGAAGCTGCAATCTCCGGGCCGTGCATATTCTCCCTTCAGGAAGGAATGCACTCCGCGGGCCAAACCGGCATCCTGCTCAAAACCGTAGCTTCAGCAAGGCGATTTGCCGTTGTGCCGGGTAAGAATTACGCGATCCGCGTAAAAATGCGCCGGTGCAAACCCTGCGCGGGGCTGCGCTAAGGCATTTTCCGGAATCCTGTGAACTTCCGGCAAGAGTGAGGGTGGATTTTCTTCAGGAAAATCCACTCGGCTGTTGCGGCTTCGATCTACACCAATCCGGGAAATGCTGTAGTATCCGGCCAAGCAAGCAAAAACGCGCCCGAGGACGCCGATCATGGAAACCCGCCTGCGCCCGCTCGTGCTGGGCGAGATTCTGGACCGCACGATCCAGCTTTACCGCTCGCGTTTTCTGCTCTTCGCGGGCATTGCCGCGGTTCCTTCGGCGGTAATGCTGGCCTGTTTTGCGGCGGCCATCCCGCTCCTGACCTCGGTGCGCGGCGCGGGGCCGGAGCGCGCCGCGATCATCGGCGCCGGCTTTCTGCTGATCCTGGTGATCGGGCTGCCTGCCTATGTCTTTGTCAGCAGCCAGGGCTATGCGGCGCTCACCCATGCGGCCCATCTCCGCTACTTCGGCGAGGCGGCTACCATCCGCGGCTCCTACAAGCAGGCGTGGCAGCGGCGCTGGCACTATCTCGGCCTTTTTGCGATTGAGTTCGCCATTCTCGGCGTCGTGCCGGCAGTTGTCTTCTTCGGCGGCGCGATCGGCGCAGGCATCTATGCCGAGGCGACGAAGATGCCGCAGCAGGAGATTGGATTCCTCGTTCTTGGTGTTGTCTTCTTTCTCGCGGCCGTGTTCGCCGTCTACGTTCTCTGGCTGCTGGCGCGCTTCGGGCTGGCCTACCCCGCCTGCGTGGTCGAGAGCTCCAACGCATGGGCCGCGCTCAAGCGCGGCATCCGGCTCAGCGCTGGCTCGCGCTGGCGCATTCTTGCCGTCTTTGTGCTGGGCGCGGTGCTGGGATGGGCGCTTTCCTGGCTCGTCACTTTTCCGGCGATGCTTTTCCTTGTGCTTATCCCCGGCATGAAATCGCCGCAGCACCTGCAAACCTTCAATCCGCTCTTCCTGGTCATCGATTACACCGCGTCTTTTGCCGTGCAGGCGCTCATCAGGCCCATCTACGGCATTGCGCTCGTGATCTTCTACTACGACCAGCGCGTGCGCAAGGAAGGCTTCGACATCGAGTGGATGATGCGGCGGGCGGGGATGGAAGCCGCGGCTGCGCCGCAGGCAGCCGGCGCGATTGAGCCAAATGCGCTGCCGGCCGGCGCCGCGCCGCTCGAATCGAAACCGGAGCCGCAGGCATGATGCACTGCTTCAGCAATCGAGTGGGTATTGGCATTGCCGCCCTTGCGGCAGCGGCTGCATCGGCGCTTTGCGCTCACGCCGCTGCACCGGCATCGACTTCCACTGCTTCTGTTGTTCCGGCTCCGCGCACGCAGCCGTGGCATCAGGCTTCGCTCAACGATTACCGCAGGCATCTCGAAGCGCTCGCCGCGCTTGTGCGGCAGTGCGCCGGGGGCCGCGACAAAATAAGCTGCGATCCGGCGCGCGTGGGCCCGGACGACCGCTTGCAGGCTGGCGCGGAGCAGAATCAGGCGCAGCGCATGATCCGTTACGGCTGGCTGCGCATATTGCTGCTGCGCGCACAGGCTCCCGACTCCGCACAGCAGGCGCAGGGAACGCCAACCCTGGCGAAAGACAGCACGCTGCCCACGCCGGAAACCACCACGCAACTGCTCGACGACGCGCAACTGCGGCTCGCGCAAGACCTGGCGCAGTCCGAAACTCAAGCTGGAGCGCTGCCCACGCATCCCAACGCGGGCAGAATCATGCAGCAAGTGCTTGCCGAGCGCGAGTTTCACAGGATGACGCGCGGCCCGAGCCTGCTGGACCGCGCGCGGGAAAAGCTGCTCGAATGGATCAACAATTTCTTTGCCGGCGTAAGCCGCCTCGCCGCCGGAGCCTCGTGGCTGGGCCGCGCGCTGGTGTGGGGTTTTCTGCTCGCCGTGGCCATTGGCATTGCGTGGTTCCTGCTGCGCATGGAGCACCGCTGGCGTGTGCGGCTCATGCCCGACGCCGATGCGCCCGCGCCCGGCGCAGCCTCGGCGCGCGACTGGCAACTGTGGCTCGACGACGCGCGCAAAGCCGCCGAAGCCGGCCAGTGGCGCGAAGCAATTCATTTTCTTTACTGGGCCGCGATCTCGCGGCTTGAGGCAAGGCGCCTGTGGCCCGCCGACCGCGCCCGCACGCCGCGCGAGTATCTCGCGCTCATCGCTCCTGGCGACCCGCGCAAATCGAATCTCACCGCGCTCACCGGCAGCTTTGAGCGCACCTGGTATGGCGGGCGGCCTGCAAGTGAAGGCGATTATCGCCGTGCCGATGCGCTTGCGCACGCGCTGATTGAAAGCGGTGCGGCGCGATGAGCTTGCTCTCCACACTCGACTCCGGCGACCGCAAGCTGCTCTTCTGGTGCGTGGGCATCGCGCTTGCCGTCGCGCTTGCCGCCGGGCTGCTTTCGTCCGGCTCAGAGGACGATAACCCGATGCCGTCGAGCTATCTCTCCGGCCGGCATGGCGCGCTCGCGGCCTATGAGACGCTGTTGCGTTCGGGATACCAAATTGATCGCTGGGAGCGACCGTTGAGCGAGCTTGCCGCCAGCGCCGGGCCGCAGACCGTTGTCATCCTCGCGCAGCCCTCGATACGCGAAACAAGCGACCTGCGCGCCATTCGCACGATTCTCGAACGCGGCGGCCGCGTGCTGGCCACGGGATTCCTTGGCGCTTACCTGCTTCCCCGCGGCGTGCCGGAGCCGCCGCAGGAGTTCACCTTCGCCGCCTGCAAGCTCGAAGCCAACGGCCTTGATCCGCTCGCCGACTCCGGCGAGGTCTGGATGGTTCCGCAGGCAGGCTGGCAGGTGGGCAGGCCCAACGATCGCATCCAATACACCTGCGCCGGACAGCCTGCCGTCGTCGAGCTCGACTGGGGCAAAGGCCATGCCGTCTGGTGGGCCAGCGCGACGCCGCTTGAAAACGGCTCGCTCGCCCGCGCGCACAATCTCGACCTGCTGCTGAACTCACTCGGCCCGCGCGAAGGGCATCATTTTTACTGGGATGAATCCCTGCACGGCGACATCCGCTCGCCGTGGAGCTTTGCCGACAGCCTGGCGCTGCGCATTCTCTGCTGGTCGCTGCCCGTGCTGGCGCTGCTTTTGATCTTCAGCCTGAGCCGCCGCAGCGGCCCGGTGCGCGCGCTGGCGCTGCCCACGCGCACCACGCTGGTTGAGTTCATCGACGCGCTTGGGTCGCTCTATCGCGCGACCGGAGCCGCGTCCACCGCCGTCGCCATCGCGTGGGAGCGCTTCACGCGCCGCGTGCTGGCGCTGTGCGGAATGCGTCCGCGCAGAATCGATGCAATCGAATTGGCCGCTGTTCTGCGCCGCAGGTTTCCTGCCGCGGATGAGGCGTTAGAAGTTGATCTTGAGGCGGATTTGGCCGCGTGCGAAGAGGCCGCGCGCAATGAAATGATTCGCCCGCGCGAAGCGCTGAGACTCGTGCAAGTGCTCCACCTGCATCTGAGCCGGCTCAGAACCGCGGCAAAACCACTGCCGCAATCAGTAATAATCGAACCCAAATTGATCGAACCCAATCCGGAAAGGCACGAAAAAGCCTCATGAGCGAGGAAACTACACCGCAAAACACCGAATCTCTCCGCGCCACCGCGCAGCTTATCGCGCAGGCGCGCGCGGAGCTGGGCCGCGTCATCGCAGGGCAGAGCGAGACAATCGAGCAGGTTCTCATCGCCCTGCTCTGCCAGGGCCATGCGTTGCTCGAAGGCGTGCCGGGCATCGCCAAGACGCTGATCGTCAAGGCGCTCGGGCGGCTGCTCGGCCTCGGCTTCCAGCGCGTGCAGGCCACGCCGGACCTGATGCCTGCCGATATCCTCGGCACCACGATTCTCAAACCCGGCTCGGACGCATTCGTCTTTCATCAAGGCCCCGTCTTCACCGATCTTCTGCTCGTGGACGAGATCAACCGGATGCCTCCGCGCACGCAGGCCGCACTGCTCGAATGCATGGAAGAGCGCCAGGTGACCGCCGACGGCACACGCCACCCGCTTCCCGGCTGGTTCACCGTTTTCGCCACGCAGAATCCTGTCGATTTTGAAGGAACCTATCCGCTGCCCGAGGCTCAGCTCGACCGCTTTCTGCTGAAGATTCGCGTTGCGTATCCGACCGAAGCGGAAGAGCTGCAGATTCTCGCGCGGCATCACGCAAGTACCGGCGCGGGCCTGCTCGAAGAAGCAGCCATCACGCCGATTGCGGCCGATCTGCTCGCCGCCGCGCGCGCCGAAGTCCGCGCCATTCGCGTGGAGCCGGAGCTTGCCAGCTATATCGTCGCCATCGCACGGCGCACGCGCGAGTGGCCTACGCTGCTGCTCGGCGCAAGCCCGCGCGCAGCGCTCAGCCTGATGCTCGTTGCGCAGGCCATTGCCGCGTTTGACGGACGGGATTACATCGTTCCCGACGACGTGAAGCGCGCTGCATTGCCGGTGCTGCGCCATCGCGTGATGCTGAAGCCGGAAGCGGAACTCGAAGGCTTCGACGCCGACCGCGCGCTGACCGACGTTCTGGCTGTCGTGCCGGTGCCACGGCAATAATCCAAATCATACTTTGGTAGTATTTTAGTAGTACAATCATCCCATGAAGGAAAAAGTCTCGTTCACTCTCGCATCGGATGTCCTCGCTGAAGTCGACAGGAACGTCGGCAAGGGATCTTCGCGTTCCGCATTTATTGAGGCTGTTTTGCGAGCTTATTTCAAGGAGAAGGTTCGCCAGGCCTTGAATGCCCGCGATGCGGAATTGATGAACCGATATGCCGACTATCTGAACCGCGAGATGGAAGACGTGCTTCAATACCAGGCGCCGCTCGAATACAGCACGGAGGACTAGGGACGAATGCGCCGGGGAGAGCTTTATCGGCTGTATAAACCGCCGGGAGATACAAAACAGTACAGAATTTTTGTCATCGTCAGCCGGCAAGTCCTCATCGATACGCGATATTCCACGGTCATTTGCGCACCTGTCTATACCGAGGGTCATGGAATGTCCACGCAGATCCGCATAGGAATCCAGGAAGGCTTGAAGCACGATAGCTGGATTCAATGCGACGGCCTTATCAGTATTCCCAAATCCGAATTAACGCAGTACGTTGGCGCTCTTTCCCTGCAAAAGCTCGCCGAGCTCGACCGAGCGCTCCGCATGGCATTGGATATTCCGCTCTAGCCGTCCATGATCTCGCCTTCGCTCCATCCCGAGCCGGTGCGCGCCGCCTTTGAACCGCGCGGTCGTGCGGCCTTCGCGCTTACGCCGCGCTCGCTTGGCCTGCTCGCGGCGGGCTTTCTGCTGCTCATTCCCGGCTTCTATGTGAGCCGTCTGAGCTACGCGATGCTGGTGTGGGACGGACTTGTGCTGCTGGCCGCGCTGCTCGACGGCCTGCGCCTGCCAAAGCCCGCGCAGATCAGCGCCGAAAGAAGCTGGTCCAACGCGCCCTGCCTCGGCAGCAAAACGGAAATGGAGATCGTGATCGAGAACAACAGCCGAGTACTGCTCGATTGCCGCCTCACCGACGATCTTCCCGCGGCGCTCGCCGCAGAGCCTGCAACCGGCCGCCTGCAAGTCTTTCCACGCGTGCCGGCAAGGCTGCGCTACCGCGTGCGGCCGCGGGAGCGAGGCGACTGCGAGACCGGCGCGCTTTATCTGCGTTACCGCTCGCCGTTTGGATTGGCCGAGAAATGGGCCAAAGCGCCGCTTGCGCAGGCTGTGCGCATCTATCCCGCGCTGCGCACCGGCGAGGAACAGCAAATCTTCCTCGCGCGCAGCCGGCAAATTGAACTGCAACTGAGGCAGGCGCGGCAGCGCGGCCTCGGGCGCGATTTTGAGAGCCTGCGCGAATACCGCGAGGGCGACGACCTGCGCGATCTCTGCTGGACCGCGACGGCGCGCCGCGGCAGCCTCATCACGCGGCAGTATCAGACCGAGCGCAGCCAGCCCGTCTGGATCGTCCTCGATTGCGGCCGCCTGATGCGAGGCTCTGCGAGCGGCAGCTTTTTAGGGGAGAGCGGCGCCGCAGCAAGCTACACCAAACTTGACCACGCCTGTTCAACAGCCGTGGCGCTGGCGCAGCTTGCGCTCTACTCCGGCGATCGCGTCGGGCTGCTCGCCTACGGCCAGGGGATTCAGCAACGATTCTTGCCCGGACGCGGCGCGGCGCATCTGCGGCAGATGATCGAGTTGCTGGCGCAACTGCGCGCCGAGCCGAGCGAAGCCGACCACCTGCGCGCCACCGCCATGCTGAACCAGCTTCAGCCGCGCCGCTCGCTCATTCTCTGGCTCACCGATCTTGCGGAAACCGCCATGCGGCCTGAAGTCATCGACGGCGCCATGCAGCTTCTGCGCCGCCATGTGCTTTTGTTCGTCGCTATGGCCCAGCCAGAGGTCGAGCAAATCGCGCAATCACGCCCCGTAAATGTGGAAGGCATGTTCCGCGCGGCTGCGGCGCAGGAACTGGCCACGCGCCGCGAAATCCTGCTGGCGCAACTGGCCGAACAGGGCGCGCTCACGCTCGATCTCGCGCCTGAGGCGCTGACCTCCGCCGTGCTCAACCAGTATCTGAAGGTGAAAGAGCGCGCTATGGTGTAATAGAGAATAACTTGGCCAACTTAGCTAAGTTGGGTTAGAATAAGAACCATGAAGACGGTCAACATCGGCACGCTTAAAAACCAGCTCAGCGCCTACCTGCACTATGTGCGCAGCGGCGAAGAGGTGATTGTGCGCGACCGCAACAAGCCTGTAGCGCGGATTGTGCCGATACGCGAGTCCTCCATCGACGCCGAAACAGCGGACCTGATTGCCCAAGGAATCCTGACCCCGCCCATCGATCCTACTCCAATGGATTGGGATGCGTTTGATGCGCTGCCTGCACCGACCGTTTCGGCTGAGGCTGCTGCAGAGGCTATCCGCTGGGCAAAGAGCAACCGCTAATGGAAAGTGCGTTCTGGGATTCAAGCTCACTCGTCCCTTTATGCACGGTTCAACCATCGACGCCTTCTGTACAGGCATTGAGCAGAGGATACAGCAAGACTGTATGGTGGGCAGCACCTGTTGAAATACGTAGCGCGCTTGCAAGACTGACACGCATGGGCGAGATCACTGCCAATGGGCAGGTTCAGGCCCTCGTAAGGCTCGATGGCTTGCGGCGTAGCTGGACGGAAATCCTCTCAAAGGATGGCGTTCGAGACCGGGCTGAGTTGATGCTGGATCGATACCCGCTCACGGCCGCTGACGCATTGCAGTTGGCCGCAGCATGGATCTGGTGCCTGGGCCATCCGCGTAACCGGGCTTTCATCACAGGCGACGCGCAACTGCTCATCGCGGCCTCGCAGGCCGGATTCAACGCGATTCAGGCATAAGCAATCGTCATTCCACGCCGTTCTGCCGCAGCCGCTTGGCGAGCGCCCATTTCAGATCGTCAATTCCCTGCCCAGTCACCGCCGAGATTGCGTGGAACTCGAGCTTCCTGCGCCTGGCGTGCGCCGCGAGCTTCTTGAGCTT
>JASHPD010000214.1 GCA_030038315.1 Acidobacteriaceae bacterium | reverse complement strand
CGAGCCTGGCTCCGCTCAGCGGCAGCCCTTACCCGGCTGGCGGCAGTCCCTCCGCCGTGATTGTTGACGCCAGCGACGAATATGCCTATGTCGCCAATGGGATGGATTCGACCGTAACCGCATATTCGATCTCGAACGGCGTGCTCAGCAGTGTCGGCAGCTACGGCACCGGCACGCAGCCCGTTGCCATGGGCATCGATCCCGCGCTGCACGAGTACCTTTACACGGCGAACTTCCTCGGCAACACCGTCTCCGGCTTCCAGATTCAGGCCTCCGACGGCACGCTGATTAACACCAAGGGTTCTTCGTTCGCCGCCAGCACCAACCCCACGGCCGTTGCAGCCATTCCGCACGGCAAATATCTGAAACAGTAGCTTTGGACGCGGTAGAAATTCCCCTTGACGGACTTTTACAATCCACTCAGGGACAAAAAACCGAAACAGATTGCCCGGAGCTTTTCCCTGGAAGGCCCGGCGACAAAGGAAGCGCATGAAGTTAAGGAAATTGAGCCAGCTCGCTCTGGCCTCCGGAATCGGATTAGCCGTGGCCGCAACGCTCACCGCCTGCCAGCTCATCACCGTGGACTACCTCTATCTGGCCGGAAGCGCAGACACGTCGAGCGGCGGCGCCATCCAGATCTTTGCCGTTGACTCCGAGTCCGGCACCCCGCGTACTGTGGACGGCTCCGGCACTGCGCCCGTGGACAGCGGCGGCGCCAATCCCGTTTCGCTCGCCGTCAACGGGACCTACTCCGATCTCTACGCCGCCAATGCCGGCAATGACACCGTCGTCCACTTCACCATTGCCTACAACGGCAGCCTGACGAAGTCCGACTCCGTCACCCTCAGCGCGCCTCCCGTGGCCGTCACTGTCAGCCCGAACGGCGATGATCTCTTTGTCGTCTCCGGCTCGGCCACCACCGCGGCCACCCTCACCGAATACGCGCTCTCTTCGGGCAAGATCGGCTCCGTCGTTACCCAGGAAGCGCTCACCATCCCCGGCTACGGCAGCGACATCGTCATTCCCACTGCCATTGGCGTGATGGAGAATGGCGCCGGCGTCTACGCCACCGCGTATGACCAGTCCGCCTACAACCCCGGCGGCACAACCACCAGCAGCGCCAACCCCGGCTGGGTCTTCGGCTTCGCCATCGGTTCCGGCGGCGCGCTTACGCCCACCACCGACAGCCCCTACCAGTCAGGCGTCAAGCCCTCCGGCATCGCGCTCGATCCGGCCAACCGCTTCATCTACGTGACCGATTACGCCTCCAACTCGCTCATCGGCTTCGGCATCACCTCCGGCACCGAGCTCAACTACCTCATCACCGGCCCCTACAAGACCGGCAATGAGCCCTCCTCCGTCACCATCGATCCGCGCGGCAAGTTCATCTACGTCTCCAACGCGCTCGACAACACGGTCTCGGCCTTCGCCATCGACCTGACCACGGGTGTTCCCTCGGCGGCCATCAACTCCACCGGCTCAACCTCGAACAGCACCGACACGCAGCCGGACGCCATCGTCGTCGAGCCCTCCCAGGGCCGTTACGTCTACACGGCCAACTACCTGGGCAACTCCATCTCCGGTTTCCGCCTCAATCCCAACACCGGCACCATCACCCAGACGCAAAACGCGCCTTACCCCTCGGAGAAGAATCCGACCGCGATTGTTGCCGTCCCGCACGGCAATCACCCGAGCCAGGTAACGGTGCAGTAAGGCAGGGATCGGGGAACAGGGATTAGGGATTAGAAAAAACCTGAATCCATGATCCTCTTCTGAAAATGGCAATGTAAGCGAAAGCCGCGAATTCGAATCGAATTCGCGGCTTTCGTTTTGGCGCAAAACGCGTCTGACTTTGTTTCCTAATCCCTAATCCCTAATCCCCGATCTGTTATGTTCAACAAGGGACACCACCCATGAACCCTCCATAGGAACCCGCACGGAATGCTCAAGCGCTGGCGAACCCGGATTCTGCTGTTTCTCGCCGTGCTTGGCCCCGGGTTCATCACCGCCAACGTGGACAACGATTCCGGCGGCATCTTCACTTACTCGCAGGCGGGCGCGCAGTTCGGCTACACGCTGCTCTGGACCATCATCCCTATCACCATCGCTCTCATCGTGGTGCAGGAGATGTGCGCCCGCATGGGCGTCGTCACCGGCAAGGGACTCAGCGACCTCATCCGCGAGGAATTCGGCCTGCGCCTCACCTTCATCCTCATGGTACTGCTGGTGATCGTGAACTACACCAACGTGGTGACGGAATTCATCGGCATCGCCGGCTCGCTGCACCTCTTCCATGTCACCAAGTTCATCTCCGTGCCGCTCTGCGCCTTGCTGGTCTGGTTCATGGTCGTCCGCGGCGACTACAAAAGCACCGAAAAAATCTTCCTCGTCGCCTCCGTCGTCTACATCTCCTACATTTTTGCCGGCGTGCTCTCGCAGCCGAGCTGGCACGACGCCCTGCTGGCCACGGTTCAAATGCCCAGCCAGTCCGTCTGGCGCAGCAAAGACTACATCTACATGGCCATCGCCATCGTGGGCACAACGATCGCGCCGTGGATGCAGTTCTACCTGCAATCCTCGGTGGTCGAAAAAGGCATCCGCGTAAAGGATTACGCCGCCTCGCGCCTTGATGTCATCGTCGGCAGCTTCTTCACCGATCTTGTCGCCTGGTTCATCATCGTGGCCTGCGCGGCCACGCTCTTCGTCCACGGCATGGGAAAGATCACCGTCGCCTCCGACGCGGCCGAAGCCATGCGCCCGCTGGCCGGCGACTACGCCTTCGTGCTCTTCGCCTTCGGGCTCTTCAACGCCTCGCTCTTCGCTGCATCCATCCTGCCGCTCTCCACGGCTTACACCGTCTGCGAGGGCCTCGGCCTAGAGTCCGGCGTGGACCGCACCTTCAAGCAGGCCCCGTTTTTCTACTGGCTCTACACGCTGCTCATTGCCGGCGGGGCCGTCACCGTGCTCATCCTGCCGGATTCAACGCTCATCAACTACGCCGTGCTCTCGCAGGTGCTCAACGGCGTGCTGCTTCCGGTGGTCATCATCCTCATGCTGCTGCTCATCAACCGAAAAGACCTGATGGGCGAGCACAAAAACTCGCGCCTCTGGAACGCCATCGCCTGGGGAACCAGCATGATCGTGATTGGAATAACGCTTGTGATGCTGTGGGGAATGATGCCGGGGCACTAGAGCGGTTTTCCAGTTCTTTATCTACAACCCTGTTCCCTGTTCTCTAATCCCTGCTCCCTGCTTCACAGCAGCTTGCCCTGCGCCAGGTCGCGCACCAGCCCGCGGTCGGCGGGCAGAAAATCGTATTCCGGCAGCGTCGCCAGCCGCGCCCACACAAACTGCGCATAGATGCGGTTGTCAATCTCGCCCGCGAACTCCCGCACCACGAAGAACTGCAAATCCACCGCGCCGCCGTTGCGGTAGTTGTGCCGGATGCGCGTCACCAGCGGCCCAACAGTGGCCCGGATGCCAAGCTCCTCATTCAGCTCGCGCACCAGAGCCTGCTCTGCGCTCTCGCCCGGCTCGATTTTGCCGCCGGGAAACTCCCATTGCAGCCCCATCGGCTGCTCCGGCCTGCGCTGCCCGATCAGGATCTCGTTGCCGCGTACAATCAGCCCTGCGGCTACAAACCGCAGCGCCGGAACCGGCGGCCGCGTGCCCGCGCCTTGCTGTCGAGAGCCTTCCACGGCTTCAGTGTAGCGCGCGATTGCGAATCGGCCCGCCACGCAATCCGCCGCGGGTAGCAAGTTAAGCACCCTGCACGCGCCGTTCAACTAACGCAGAACCATATACTTGTCCCGCGAAGCGCGTTACTTGCCCGCAACCGTCTCCGCCGGATGCTCCATCGCCTCCGGCTGGAAATACCCCCAGCCGCGCGCGGCGATGGCTCCGAGCAGCTCCGCGGTCGGGTTCACCGGAAAGGGATTGGCCGCAATCTCCAGCATCGCCAGATCGTGAATCGAGTTGCCGAAGATGGCATCCGGGCGCGGGCGGCCGGCACGCTTGAGCGCCTCGGCCTTACCCTCACCCGTCGGAACGTCGATCAGCGTGCTCGTCAGCACCCCGTGGTCCATCGCCAGATCGACCGCCAGCACCCGGCTCTCCGGAATCCCGAACTCGCGCACGCTCTCGGCAATCACCCACTTGTTCGTCGAGCTGACGGCCCACAGCTCCGTGCCGGCCTCGCGCAGCGCCGCTGCCAGCCGCTCCATCTCCGGGAAAATCACCGGCCGCACGCATTCGCGCACATACTCCGCGGCCGCCTTGCGCAGCTCTTCTTCACGCAGGCCCGCGTAAATCTGCACCATCTCGCCGCAGATCGCCGGCTCGCTCACCTCGCCCGCGCGGTAGCCGCGATAGCGCGTATCGATCCAATCGCTCGTCGAGCGGGAAACCAGTCCCCGCTCCATCGACCACCCCATAAAACCCACGCCGGAATCGATCGCCCAAAGCGTGCCGTCACAATCCAACACGGCCACTCCCGGCTTCAGTTCCAGAACCTTCTTTTCAAACTCGCCGGCGCTCCAGCGCGCGGCTTCCAACTGCGTTTCCATCGAATTTCCTTGTCGAAACAATCTTTCTCTACCATTCTCAAGGAAAACGCCTGAATTTGCACGTGAACGCTTGGTGAACATCCCTCTGCAAAATCGTTTCCGGAGCGCATTTTTGCGCGGGAACCGATGGCATCCGCCGTGGATTCACAGGATCGCCGTGCACAACGTTGCACACTTGATTCCGTAATCAAACAGATACGGAAAGCCGCCAACCCCGCCCACGCGCCGCGCGCCCGAACGGATAATCAACCTGTGAATCCCGAGGCCAATCTCGCGCTCCTGAAGGATTACCACGCCTACCTGCGCGTTGAAAAAGGCCTGCGCCCGCTCACCTGCGAAGCGTATCTAAGCGACCTCCGCACCTTTGCCGAATTTCTCGAAGCCCGCCATGGCGTCCTGCTCAGCGCCGCGCAGCAGGACGTGGCCGCTTTCCTCGAACACCTGCGCAGCCACGGCATCGATTCCCGCTCTTCGGCGCGCAAGCTGAGCTGCCTGCGCGGCTTCTACAAGTGGCTCCTGCTCGATAAGCGCATCCACCACGACCCCACACTCAATATCGAATCGCCCAAGGCATGGAAGGTGCTGCCGAAATCCCTGGCCGAGCCCGAAGTCTCCGAGATGCTCGAGCGCGCCGCGCTTGCGGCCACGCATCCGCAGGCCCGCGCCACGGCACTGCGCGACCGCGCCATTCTGGAATTGCTCTACGCCGGCGGCCTGCGCGTCTCCGAAGTCACAACGCTCTCCACCAGCGATCTCGCCCTCGACACGCATCGCGTCCTCGTTCGCGGCAAAGGCGACAAGGAACGCATCGTTCCGCTGGGCCGCGCCGCCATCGAAACCCTCGAAAGCTATCTCGCCGAAGGCCGCCCGCATCTGGCCCGCATCGGCACCGCGCACCATCGCAACAACACGCATACAGACAGCGCGCGGCTTTTTCTTTCCCTGCGCGGAATGCCGCTCAACCGCCAGTGGGTCTGGCACCTCGTCAAAATGGCCGACTCGAACGCCAGCCCGCACATGCTGCGCCACAGTTGCGCCACGCACATGGTGGAGCACGGCGCCGACCTGCGCAGCGTGCAGCTTTTACTGGGCCATGCCGATATTTCAACGACGCAGGTTTATACGCACCTCGCGCTGGGAAGGCTGAAACAGGTGCACCGCGAACACCATCCTCGCGGCAAGCGCATTGCCGCCGAGCCCAAACCCGATGCGCCTGCCGAAGTGCTTGAGGAAACGGCATGAGCGCGACAGAATTGGGTGCCCTATCCTTGGCGCGGCCTTTGCGCCAGGGATGGGATAGTGATACCCCGCCACCCACAGGCCAGTTGCATACGCTGGTTGCCGATTATCTTCGCGTGCTGGCCAACGAGCGCGGCGCTTCCGCGCACACGCTGTGCGCCTATGAGCGCGAGCTGCACGGCTTTGCCGCCTACATGACGGAGGCAATCGGCGACCGCGCGCCCGACAGGATCGAGCACACGCACATTCGCGCTTATCTCGGCACCCTGTATGAGCGCGGTCTGTCGAAAGCGTCAGCGGCCCGAGCCCTCGCCGCCATCCGAAGCTGGTTCAAGTGGCTGGCGCGCACAGGTCACGTCGAGCAGAATGTCGCTTCGCTGGTCTCCACGCCAAAGCTGCCCAGGCATCTGCCGCGCGTGCCGTCGATTGAGCAGATGAACCGCGTTGTCGATTCGGTCAGCGAAGACGCCGCAAGCTGGCCTGCGCGGGATAAGGCGATTCTTGAGTTGCTTTATGGCTGCGGGATGCGCAACGCGGAGCTGACCGCGCTGAATCTTAATGACATTCATTGGGCGAATGATGCGATTCTGGTTCGCGGCAAGGGGCAGAAGCAGCGGTATGTGCCGCTAGGCGATGCGGCGGCTGAAGCGCTCCGCGCGTATCTGGCCGAGCGCTCCGCGCGGCTGGCCGCCAGTGAAACCTCACACAACACGCCGGCTGTCTTTCTGAACTTGAAGCTGCGCGGACTCAACCAGCCCGGCGGCGAAGCGCGGCTGACGACGCGCTCTGTGGGCCGCATCGTCAAGCGCGTGGCTATTCTGCGCGGGCTCTCGTCGGACGTGCACCCGCATACGCTGCGCCATGCCTTCGGAACGCATCTGCTCGAAGAAGGCGCGGACCTGCGCGCCATTCAGGAGTTGCTGGGGCATGAGCGGCTTTCGACTACGCAACGCTATACGCAGTTGACGGCTGCTCAGCTAGCGCATGTTTACGATGAAACGCATCCGCGGGCGAAGTAGCACATTTTTTGCGCCTGGTAGATGAATGCTGGCTGGTAAAATTCCAGCCGATGAGCCATCTGCCCATTAAACGCACAGATTTGCCCTTCTTCACCGTTGAGTCCATTCAAGAAGGGCCAATGCTCGCGGCCACAGAAGAAGAACCTGAACACCATACATGGCATCTTCTCGGTGCTCTGTCTGACCCCGCTCTAATTAACTACTCGTCATGGTGTGCTCTGCTTGGAAAAGACAGGAATTGCCTGTATGGAAACTGGCTGCAAGAAAATCGATCTGACGGCAAAGTGGCATTTGAAACTACAAACGATCCGCTGAGTGTCACTGCCGGGGCACGCCTGCCATTTGCAGGCGATATACACGCATGGGCAGCCATTCTCATCGAAGACGGCCTATCCGTATGGGAAGAACATGTTTTTGTGCCACGAGATGCGATTGCCACTCATTTCACAGGCCACGATGGTAATGCGTGGCGCGGACTAAGGCCCGTTGCCAGTGACGAGCAGCCCGCTCCAGATGCAGAGATCGTGGAAAGCGGTTGGGACCATGAACACTGTTTGATATGCAATGGCCACATCGATCCGGGCGACCGTTTCTTCCAACACAAGACAGAGGACAACTATTTTCTCTGCACTACATGTTATGAGAACCATGCGAAAACCGGCGATCTAAGTTTTCTTCTTCCAAACGGCGATCAATAGCACTTATTTCTTCAAGCTCGTTTTTCTCTGCCCTGACTTTAAGCAGCTTTCGATTCAGGCTTAAAGCAGTCCCTTGCCGCTCAAATACTTCTCCATGCTGGCAACGGCATCCGGCACGACTCGCTTGCCTTCCACGCGGAACGGCACGCCTTCTATCCATGTAGCACCGCGCCCGCGCCGCGCGCGGTCGATGGCCTCATGCGCTACGCGGTAGACGGCCACTACATCATTCGCGTCCACTACCATTCGCGGCAGATAGCCCTCCGGCTTTGCAACTTTCTTTTTCTTCTTGCGTGGCTTCGCAAGCTCGCGTCGCAGAGTTTTTTCATCCGGCTCCGTGGCGCGGCTTACAAAGATCAGCGGAAGCCAGTGCTCTTTCGCAAGCGCCAACGCATCGGTCCAGTCCGGCGAATCCTGATCCGCGCCAAAGATGACGCCGACCTTGCCCGTCTTGCGCTGCTTGTGCAGAAACGCCGCGCCCAGCACGGCAGCCAGGTCCGCGCCGGCAATCGGCTTGCCTTTGCGCTTGAGGCGGATCGCCGCATCTGCCGCGGCTGAAACCACCGCATCGCCTTTGCCAAGGTCCATCATCACGCCCGCCGGAAGCGCATCGAAGGCCTTGCGCCGCGCGGCTTTTTTGCACGCGCGCAGATCGCCATACAGCGCCAGCAGGGTTGCATTCGAGATCAGGGAAAAACTGGGCTTTTCATCCGGCACACTTTTGCCCGTGCCTGTTTTGGTGCTCTTCGTCGCCATTCAGGATTGTCCTAAGAATTGAAACTCGTGCTGCGATTGTAACCCGGGCGCGAACCACGTCCTACGTCGAATAATCCGCGTTGATGTGCACATACTCCGCCGTCAGGTCTGTCGTCCAGAAGACGCACTTCCCTGCGCCCTGGTGCAGCTCAATCGTAATCGTGAACTCGTCCTGCTTGAGGTAGGCGTGCGCCGCGGCTTCGTCAAACTCCTCGGCGCGGCCGCCGTCGCGGCAAACACGAATCCCGTCGCGCAGGTCACCGAACCAGATGTCGATGCGCTCGGGATCGATCTCCGCGCCGGAGTAGCCGATGGCCGCCATCAACCGGCCCCAGTTCGGATCGCAGCCCGCCCATGCGGTCTTAATCAGCGGCGAGTGCGCAATCGCCTTGGCAATCTTCAGCGCATCGGCATCGCTCGCCGCGCCGTTGATGCGCAGCTCCACAACGTGGGTCACGCCCTCGCCATCGGCCACAACCTGCTTGGCCAGCGAGGTGCAGACCTGACGCAACGCTGCGCCGAACTCCGCGTTGCCCGCACCGATCTTTACGCCGGAAGCGCCGGAGGCCAGCAGCAGCACCGTGTCGTTCGTCGAAGTGTCGCCATCGACGGAGATGCGGTTGAAGCTCACCTCCACCGCGCCGCGCAAATAACCATCCAGCGCCGCGGGCTCAATCTCGGCGTCGGTCAGAATGTAGACCAGCATCGTGGCGTGCGACACAAGCTGCGGATGAATCATCCCCGAGCCCTTGCACAGCGCGGCGATGCGGACTTCCCTGCCGCCGATCTCAAGGCGCGCAAAGGCTGTTTTTTCGACGAGGTCGGTCGTGAGGATTGCCTGAGCGACTTGCTGGAAGTGATCGCTCTCCGCGCCAATCTGCTCCGCAAGCGTTGGCATCACCGCGATCAGCTTTTCCGCCGGCAACGGCACGCCGATGATTCCCGTTGAAGACGGGAACACTTCCTCAGCCGCGCAGCCGAAGACCTTTGCGGCGGCCGCGCACGTTGCGTTTGCGGCATCGAGGCCGGCCTGGCCTGCCGCGCAGTTCGCATTACCCGCGTTGATGGCTGCCACGCGCACCTTGCCGCCCGTCGCGCGCAGATGCGCCTTATCGACAGCCAGCGGCGCGGCGCTCACGCGGTTTGCCGTATACATCGCCGCGGCGCTTGCCGGCGCGTCCGCCACAATCAACGCAAAATCCGTGCGTCCGCTGGCCTTTAAACCGGCATTCGTCGCGCCGAAACGAAAACCTTTCGGTATCAAAAACGTAGAAATCTCGCTCATTGTCCTCAATTATCCGCGTTTGCCCACGCTCAAAGCATGGGCAAACGCAAGATTTAATCTAGCAAATGAGGGGACCATGCCGGAGAACGCATCCATCGCAGCCGAACCGAATTTTCTCGAACTCAAAAACGTCAACGTGGCCCGCGGCGAGCGCATCGTCCTCCACAACCTCAGCCTCACCATCGGCGCGGGCGAGCATGTCGCCATTCTCGGCCCCAACGGATGCGGCAAATCCACGCTCATTCTTACGATGAACTGCCAGATTTATCCCATTGTGCAGCCGGGGATGAAGGTGCGCATCTTCGGCCGCGAGCGCTGGGATGTGACCGAGCTGCGTAAGCATTTCGGCGTGGTGGGAATGGACCCTCCCGGCGAGCGCACCGCCGTCACCACCGGCCTGGACGCGGTGATTGCGGGCTTTTTCTCCGCATCCACGCTCTGGCCCAATCTCCACGTCACCGAAGAGATGCGCACTCGCGCCGCAGAAGCGCTTGCACGCATCGAAGCCTCACATCTTGCCGAACAGCTTGTCGGCGCCATGTCCGCCGGAGAAAAGCGGCGCATCCTCATTGCCCGCGCGCTTGTGCATCAGCCGCGCCAGCTTCTGCTCGACGAGCCTTCCAACGCGCTCGACCTGGCTGCGCAGCGCGAGCTGCGCGAGACCATGCGCAGGCTGGCCAACGAAGGCACCGGGCTGGTTCTCGTCACACATCACCTGGGCGATATTCTTCCGGAGATCAACCGCATCATTTTGATGAAGCAGGGGCGCATCCTCGCCGACGGTCCGCGCGAGGAGCTGCTCACCGAAGACCGGCTCAGCGATCTCTTCGGCGCGCGCGTGCGCATCGGCCGCGATCCCATCAGCTCGAATCAAGCCTGGCTGCATAGCTGGTAGCAAAAGCGTGAGCGCACTTCAATCGCTTACCGCGCGTTGATCTTTGCAACCTGTTTTCGTGCTAACATTCCGGCAAACGCTCGTTCCTTGTTTCGAAGGAGGTCTGCAATGTCTCCCGTCACACGCCGCGAATTCCTCAAGACCACGCTTGCCGCCGGAACCATCGTCACCGCTGCCGCGCTGCCGCTGGAGGCCGAGCGCCGCACCGCTTTCGACAAAGTCGCTCTCGGCAACTCCGGCGTTCGCGCCACGCGCCTGGCCTTTGGCACCGGCACCAACAACGGCTACATACAGGCCGCGCTCGGCCAGAAAGAATTCAGCCGCCTCATCGCTTACGCCTACGACCGCGGCATCCGCTTCTTTGAAACCGCCGAAGCCTACATGACGCCTGCGATGCTCGGCGAAGCGCTCAAGCCTTATCCGCGCGAGAGCTACGTGCTGATGAACAAGGTCACCACCGACGACGGCAATCCGCACCAGCGCTTCGACAGTCTGCTGCGCACCTCGCAGACGGAGTATTTCGATATCATGCTGCTGCACTGGCAGCACTCGGCGGATTGGGTTGAGACGACGAAACGCTGGCAGGAGGGCGTTGACGCATTCCAGTCGCAGAAGAAGATTGTCGCGCGCGGAGCCAGCGTTCACGGCCTGCCCGCGCTGCGCCAGGTTCCCGGCGATACATGGCTCCAGATCGCCATGATCCGCATGAACCACAAAGGCACGCGCATGGACGGTCCCACCTTCATGGACAGCGACAATCCCGCCAATCGCGATGAGGTTGTTGCGCACGTGCATCAAGTCAAAAAAGAAGGCATGGGCGTCGTCAGTATGAAGCTCGTCGGCGGAGGCGACTTTGAAAACAGTCACTCCGACCGCGCCGCGGCGATGCGATTTGCTTTCCAGACGGCGCATGTAGATGCCGTTACTGTTGGCTTCAAGAATACGCAGGAGATTGATGAGGCCATCAGCAACCTGAATCTCGCGCTGGCTTAAAGACTGGCTTGACTCCATTCCTGCGCGGGATTAATTTAGCCCTACACGGGAAAGGAGGATGATCCAGCCTATGAAACATGATTTACCGAGTAGTTTGGTACGTGAGGTGACTGAGGCCTAGGGCATCGCGCCCCAGACCACGTAAGTCCTCGGCAGTTCCAGAGCCGAGCCTTGGCACTCGCGGCAGCGCGATGGCCTTAGTCCAATCCCAACAGATCACCGGCAGCGGCCTGCGACTTGCGTTTCAGGCCGTTGTTGCTTTTTCAGCACAACCTCCCGCAATCGCTCCAATCACTAGTAGCGGCTCACGGCCTTCTGCAACCGCGGGAGGCAGCGGAGCATCCATCGGCATAAGCGAAATATCTTCTTCGCAGGCAAAGAAGCGCAGGAAGGCACGACGTTGCAGCGTGTCGTGTTCGCGAATCGTCCCTCGCAGCATGGGATAGCGTGCTTCGAGCGCATCCAATACGCGGCCAAGTGTTACCGGAGGCGCAACTTCCAGCGTCACTTCACTGTTTGCACCGGCTAGATTGCGCAAGTGATACGGCAAGGCCACTCGGACTACGGCAGGACGAATCATGGAATCGTCTGTACCTCAACCGACAGCACTGCCGGCAGATTATTCACGATCGCCTGCCAGGAATCGCCGCCGTCTGGGGAAACGTAGACCTGCCCGCCTGTGGTGCCAAAGTAAATGCCGCAATCGTCCATGCGATCAACGGCCATGGCGTCGCGCAGCACGTTTACGTAGCAGTCTTTCTGCGGCAGGCCCTTGGTCAGCGGTTCCCACTCGTCGCCGCCGCTCTTGCTGCGATATACGCGCAGTGCGCCGTCGAGCGGAAAGTGTTCGGAATCGCTTTTGATGGGGACGACGTAGATCGTTTCCGGCTCATGGGCATGCACGTCGATGACAAAGCCGAAGTCTGTGGGGAGATTGCCGCTGACTTCTGTCCAGTGGTCACCTGCGTCGTTGCTGCGCATCACGTCCCAGTGCTTCTGCATGAAGAGAACATCGGGCTCTGCAGGGTGCATGGCAATGTGGTGCACGCAATGGCCGACCTCGGCCTCCGGCTTGGGCATGAACTCCGAGCGAAGCCCCTTGTTGATCGGCTTCCAGCTCTTGCCGCCGTCATCGGTGCGAAAGGCTCCGGCAGCGGAGATTGCTATGTAGATGCGTTCGGGATTGGCGGGATTGAGAATCACCGTGTGCAGGCACATTCCGCCAGCGCCCGGTTGCCAGCTTGAGCCCGTGCCGTGGCCGCGCAGGCCGCTCAACTCCTGCCAGCTTTCGCCACCGTCGGTCGAGCGGAACAACGCCGCATCCTCGACACCAGCGTAGACCGTTTTTGCATCGGTGTAGGAAGGCTCCAGATGCCAGACGCGCTTGAATTCCCACGGGTGCTGCGTACCGTCATACCACTGGTGCGTCGTCAGCGGCTTGCCGGATTCATCGCTTGTGTCATAGACAAACCGGTTGCTGATCTTCTCGGGAAACTTCGGTATGGTTCCCCCACCCGGCTGGAACCACGTTTTGCCGCCGTCGGTCGAAGCCTGCAGAACCTGTCCGAACCATCCGCTCGACTGCGAGGCATAGATACGGTCCGGGTCTACGGGCGAGCCTTTGAGGTGATATATCTCCCACCCGGCAAAGAACGGCCCACTGACTTCCCACTTGTCGCGCTTGCCGTCTGCGGTAAGAACGAATGCTCCCTTGCGCGTGCCGACCAGAACGCGAACCCTGCTCATATTCCGAATCCTCCCGCCGACCAATTATGTTGATATGCGCCTAATTGAGAGCCGACCCGGCCATTCTTTCCGATTTCGGCGAGGTTGGCAAGGAGTCTGCTAACAAAATTCGCAGATCCCTGCCGCTTTGGCGTCAACAGAATTGCCGCGGGAGATAGACTCAGTCACGAGAATTTCGTGGAATGTCTCCGTTTGAATTGAGAGCCTCAGGGGCTAAAGCCCATATCTTTAATTGCACAGTTTTCGGCACGACTAAAGTCGTGCCCTGACACAAAGCAAATTCAAACTGTGACACTATCGAATTTCGGCGTTCTTTGCCCACTTTCAACGTGCACATTAAACCGGCGCCTGCTCCCGCCGCAGGCGGACCGCCGCGGCCAGGAAAATTACGGCCGCAACCAGCCCCAGCCATAATCCAGGACTCGCAAGAAAGTGCAGTGGAGCAATCTGCGTCGAGTCCAGTTTCATGCCACCCGTAGCCGTCGTCACCGCACCCGAAGACTCCCCCGAAAGCCGGTCCCGCAGCAGCAGGAAGATATGCGAACTGCCGAAAGCAATCTTCTCCACGATACCCGCGGCCACAGGCGGCAGCACCGCCCACAGAAACGGAGCGCGCTTGGCCCACGCCGAGACCATAAGCATGTAGCAGTAGAGCGGCGCATACCACAGCACGTGAATCGCCACGATGTGATAAAGCGTCATCCCCCACATCTGCGGCAGACCGGGGCTCGGCCATGCCATCGACGCACTCTTTCCGTGCGCCAGCAGCGCCGCGGCGAAAATCACCAGGCTCGCCACATGCGTTGCAACGATCAGTACCATCATCACCGCCGGAAAAACAATCAATGGAATCACAGCCTTGGCCAGCACCGTGGTCAGGTCCGAGACCGGCAGCGATTTCCAGAACAGCACGCTGCGGTCGCGGCGCTCCCCATGCAGCGCGCTCAGGCAATAAAATGCCGACACAATCAGAGCAACCAACATGATCGCAGCCATCGTTGCGTCGTAGAAGGCCGCCACTCCACGCTGCTCGGTCATTCCATTCGTCGTCACAGTAATGCTGAGATGCAGCGCTCCGCGCGCAACACTGATAAGAACTCCAAGAATCACAAAGCCCGCCGCGGCCGCCGGAGCCAGGTAGATCGATCGGTTCTCCCATAGTTCGCGCCGCACGCTCCAGTAAAAGCGCCGGCCCGGCGAGATGAACGTCTGCGCGGTTGCGCGCGCCTCCAGCGGTAATTCATTTGCTGCATTCGATTGCGTGCTCATCGATTGACTCCTTTTGCTGAAGCGCCGTAGATGCCATTCTCGCCGCCGATCACGGCCACAAAGACGTCAGCAATGCTCGGCGTGCGCACTTCGCCCAACGCGGCAAGCTGTTTGCGGTCTGCGCCGTCAAAGAGCAGAACGCTTCGTCCGAAGACCTCGCGCTCATAAATGGGTTTGAGCGCGCGAGCCGCTGCAAGCTGCTCCGGTCCTACCAGAGCCTCAACATACCGCGCCTCAAACTCCTCCATGCTGTGGCTGAGCACAATGCGCCCGCCGTTCAGGAACATCACGTCGGTCAGGATGTTCTGAAGCTCCTCCACCTGGTGCGTGGTCACGACAATCGTGCGGGTGTGGTCGAAGTAGTCGTTCAGCAGCGAGTCATAAAACTGCTTGCGATAGAGCAGGTCAAGCCCCAGCGTCGGCTCGTCCAGCACCAGCAGCCGCGCGTCGATCGCCATCACCAGCGCTAGGTGCAACTGCGCCACCATGCCCTTGGACAATTCCTTCACGCGGCTCGTGCGCTTGATCGACGTCTTCGCAAGAAAACCCTCGGCCTTGGCGCGGTCGAAGCGCGGATGCACGCCGGCGACATAATCGAGCGCCTGCGATACTTTTATCCACCGCGGCAGAATCGCCACGTCGGCAATAAAGCAGACCTCGCGCATCAGCGCATCGCGCTCGGTCCACGGATCGAGTCCGAGCACGCGCAGCTCGCCCTCAAACGGAGCCAGCCCCAGAATTGCATTCAGCGCCGTGGTCTTGCCTGCGCCGTTGGGGCCGATCAGTCCCAGAATCCGCCCCTCTTCTATGGAGAGATCAATGCCGCCCAGCGCAACCGTTGCGCCATATCTCTTGCGCAGCCCATGTGCCTCAATCAATGCCATTGCCTTACCGCACCTCCTTGCTATCGGAATTGTTTTGCCCTGTTCCGTTCGCTCCCCGCTCCGGTTTACATGCCGGCGAGCTCAATAGCTCCGCCGCGTTCAGCCCCAGCCGCCGAATCGTCGCGCAGATGCGCGGCCAATCCTCTTCCAGAAACTTCCTGCGCTCACCGGCCAGCAGCAGAGCGCGCACATCGGCCTTCAAAAACATTCCGCGCCCGCGCCGCGTCTCCACCAGCCCCTCATCCGCCAGTTGCTGGTAGCCCTTGAGCACCGTCAGCGGATTCACCCTGTACTCGGCCGCGACCGTGCGCACCGAAGGCAGCGGATCGCCCTCCTTGAGCGCGCCGTCCAGAATCAGCGCGACCACGCGGTCGCGCAACTGGCGGTAAATCGGCTGGCTGTTATTCCACTCAATATCCATTTGCATTCCCAGAATCTTTCCAATTCCAAACCATCTTGCGAAATGTTGCGCTCAATCGCCGTGCCTGTGCGCAGAGCCCAACTCGAATACAAACGTATGCCCCATGGAATTCAGGCGCAGAGTAAGCTGGTCGTGAATCTGGTCGCGCAGCGCCTTCTCTTCCACGGTGCTCTTCCATCGGCACGCCAGGGCCTTCAGTTGTTCAAAAGACTCCTGAATCGTGGACTGGACCGCCCCTGCCACGGCGAGCGATAGCAATACAGCCGATAACGAGATGTGCAGCGATTTCATCCCCTATCCCTCCCTTGGGCGTAGTGCAGGCCGGCAACCTGTCTCAGACTTACTGTTATACATAACTATAACACTAAACTTATGTCAAGAACTTTTTGAAAAATTTTCGGGATGGTCCATCGGCGGTCGCTTTTCTTTATCTCTTGCTCCCTTTTGCGATAGTGTCTCGGTTTGAATTTGCTTTGTGTCAGGGCACGACTTGAGTCGTGCCGAAAACTGTGCCATCAAAAATATGGGCTTTAGCCCCTGTGGTTCTCAATTCAAACTGAGACATTGCCCCTTTTGCCGCCCATTTTCGACCGGCCACGCTCATCCACTAAACTCGAATGAGAGCCATCATGTCCTTCATCAGCCTTTTTGGAAGCCTGAACGAACCCGAAAAACCGGAGCAGCAAGAGCCGGAAGAGAAGAAATCCGGCATCTTCAGCCGGATGCGCGATGCCGTCACGCGCACCCGCGAGTCTCTGGGCTCGAAGATCGAAGGCATCGTGGCGATGACCCGCGCGGTGGACGAGTCCGCGCTCGAAGAGCTGGAAATGGCGTTGATTTCGAGCGACATCGGCATCCAGACGACCACCGAAATCCTCGACGCCCTGCGCGAGCGCGCCAAACGCCAGGCCATCGACGGCGGCGAGGAGCTGCGCTCGCTGCTCAAGGAGCAGATTCGCGGGATTCTTGAAGCGCCGATCAAGCCGATTCCGAATCCGGCCGCGCCGCCTAAAGTGACTTTTCTCGTCGGCGTCAATGGCGCCGGCAAGACCACCACCAGCGGCAAGCTGGCCGCATGGTCGCAGGCGCAGGGGCGCAGCGCGCTGCTCTGTGCCGCCGATACCTTCCGCGCCGCGGCCATTGAGCAGCTTGAAGTCTGGGCCTCGCGCTCGGGCGTGGAGATTATCAAAACGCGGCAGGGCGGCGACCCGGCCGCCGTTCTCTATGACGCAGCCAGCGCGGCCAAGGCCCGCAATATCGCCGACCTCTACGTGGACACGGCCGGCCGCCTGCACACCAAGACCGGCCTGATGGATGAGCTCGAAAAAATGCGCCGCACCGCCGCGCGCCTCATACCGGAAGCGCCGCATGAAGTCCTGCTCGTCCTCGATGCGGTCACCGGCCAGAACGGCCTCCAGCAGGCGCGGCAATTTACGCAATCCGCAGGCGTCACTGGCATCGTCCTCACCAAGCTCGACGGCACAGCCAAAGGCGGCATCGCCGTGGCTATCGCCCGCGAGCTGAATCTTCCTGTCCGTTTCGCAGGCGTAGGCGAAAAAATGACTGATCTCCTCGAATTTTCGCCGGAGGCTTTCGTGGATTCCCTGCTAGGGTAGTTCTCGAATCTTTTCAGCCGCCGCAACACGCTTATGACGACCAACGAGCACGATCTCCGCTGGATGCAGCGCGCCCTGGAGTTAGCGAGGCGCGGAATCGCGCTCGCCTCGCCAAATCCGGCCGTCGGCTGCGTCGTTCTCGACCGGGACGGCCGGCTCGCCGGCGAGGGCTGGCACGAGTACGACCGCAAAGATCACGCCGAAGTTGCCGCTCTCAAGGCCGCAAAGGAGCGCGCACGCGGCGGCACGGCGTACATCACGCTGGAGCCTTGCAATCACACCGGCCGCACCGGCCCCTGTACGGAAGCGCTGATTGCGGCGGGCGTTCGGCGGGTTGTCGCGGCGACCGCTGACCCGAATCCCAACGTTGCCGGCCACGGAATGGACCGCCTCCGCGCGGCAGGAATCGAAACGGCGCTCGGTCTTTGCGAAGACGAAGCCCGCCGCCTCAACGAAGGCTTCGCGCGCTGGATTCAATCCAAACGCCCGCTCGTGCTGATGAAGGTCGCCATGACGCTCGACGGCCGCATCGCCCCGCCGCCCGGCAAGCATATCGCCGGCGAGCCCTACTGGATCACCAGCGAGACGGCGCGCGCCCACGTGCAAACCCTCCGCTGGCAGGCCGACGCCGCGCTCACCGGCATCGACACCGTCATCGCCGACGACCCGCTCCTGACCGACCGCAGCGGCCTTCCCCGCCGCCGCCCGCTGCTTCGAGTGATCCTTGATTCTGCGCTTCGTATCCCGTTGGATTCAAAAATGGTTAATACTGCACAGCACGACGTGCTCATCTTCACGATTTCCACAGACGAAAAGCGCATCGCGGAATTGCGCAGCCGAAGCGTCCGCGTCGAGATTCTTCCTGCCGAAGCTGGCCGCGTGCCCCTGGAATTAGTCCTTGACCGCCTTGGCGCGGAGGGCATTCTCACCCTGCTGACCGAAACCGGCACGCGGCTGAACACCGCTTTGCTGGCCGGCAATCTGGTGGACCGCGCGCACTTCTTCATCAGCCCGCAGATCATGGGCTCGGATGCCGTTCCCGCCTTCAAAGGCATGACAAACTCCATCAATCTGGCCACCGCCGAAGTCGAGCGCTACGGCAACGACCTCGGCCTCATCTCTTTACTCAGAGATCCCTGGGCTCCGGAATCCCTGGCCGGAGAGCGCTCATCGAACCCGTGAGGCATAAACTGAAACCATGTTCACCGGAATCATTGAGCAGACCGGCACGCTCATCGGCCTTGAAAACCGCGGCGGAATCCAGCGCATTACCGTGGAAGCCGCTGAAATCGCCGGCCATCTGCGCGAAGGCGACTCGCTCGGCGTCTCCGGCGTCTGCCTCACGGCGCTAGATGTGAACCCGGCCTATTTTCACGCCGATCTGGCGCAGGAGACGCTCGACCGGACCTCGCTCGGACAGCTCAAACCCGGCTCGAAGGTGAACCTTGAGTTACCCGTCGCCGCCGGCTCGCCGCTCGGTGGCCACATCGTGCAGGGCCACGTGGACGGAACCGGAGTCCTCACCGTTCTCGACCCGGTGAACGACCCATCCAGCCCGGATTTCCACAAGGAAACCACCGACTGGAAACTTGAAGTAAAAGTTCCGCAATATCTCCGCAAGTGGATGGTTCATAAAGGCTCGATCGCCATCGAAGGAATCAGCCTGACCATCGCCTCTGTGGAAGACGACCGGATTCGGATTGCGATTCTTCCGCTCACCTACTGGCGGACAAACCTGCACACACTCGCCTCCGGCGCGCCAGTCAATCTCGAAGCCGACGTGCTGGTGAAGATGGCTTACCAGCGCCAGCTCGAAGAGCAGAAATCCGAGTTCGACCTGACCGAAAGCTGGCTGGTGGCAAACGGATTCTGATTGTATGCTAAAATTTGACTGGTCGATTGACTGGTCAAAATATGCAGACGACTTCTCTAACCGAGCCCCGCACCATCCAGGCCTCCGAAGCCAAGACCCATTTCCTGCGCATTCTGGACGAAGTGGAGCAGGGGCAGAGCATTCTCGTGACCCGCCGCGGCAAAACAGTTGCCCGCATTATTCCCGAAAAGCAGATTGACCGCGCGAAAGTCCTGCGCGCAATCGAGGATATGCGCGCGCTGCGTAAGCGCATTGGCAAACTCTCGATAGAAGATATCCTTTCCGCGCGCGACGAAGGCCGGGAGTGATGGCATTCGTCCTCGATGCGTCACTGACCGCAAGCTGGGGGTTGGCGGATGAGTCATCAGCCTTTACGGAAAGCGTGCTGCTGCGCCTGTGGGATGAAACCTCTCTTGTGCCGCAGATATGGTGGTATGAGATTCGTAATCTCCTGGTTGTGAATGAGAGGCGGCAGCACATCTCGCCGGAAGAGACTGCTCGGTTTTTGAGGAACCTGGCAGAGTATCCAATCATCGTCGATGACGCAAGAGACGAAGGCACGGTTCTCCACCTCGCACGCCAATACAAATTGTCGTTCTATGACGCCTCTTACCTGGCGTTGGCGATGCGCGAGCGGCTGCCGCTGGCCACGCTGGACAAGGCGCTCCGGGCCGCGGCCATTTCCGCCGGAATTCCCCTTCTGGCATAAGCGCAAGACAGGGATGGGGCGCGAACGCTGCCGCAATCTTCCGCGTCTATCCATCGACAGCCGCTGTTACCCTTGAAAGGTAGAATGTCGCAGGCAAAACCGGCCGCGCAGAGGGCGCAGCCGGCAACGGCAAATTATGGCAGAGTTCGTCATCAAGCTGGCCGATGAGCGCGGCCGCGTGCAGGAGCAGGTGCAGACCGCATCCACGGCCGAGGAGCTGCGCACGCGCTTCACCCACGCGGGCTACCACGTCTTCAGCGTGAAGTCCCGCGGCAGCGTCTCGCGCCGCAAGGTAAAACTTGAGTCGTTTTTGATTTTCAATCAGCAGTTTCTGACGCTCATCCGCGCCGGCCTGCCCATCCTCGGCTCGCTCGAAATGCTGGGGAAGATTCAGAAGAACCAGCATTTCGCCGCCCAGCTTGACGATGTCTCCGCGCGCGTCAAAACCGGCGAGTCGCTTTCGGCGGCCTTTGAAGCGCAGGCCGGCTTTCCGCCGATGTATACGACCACGCTGCTGGCCGGCGAGCGCTCCGGCAATCTGCAGGAGGTACTCGACCGCTATGTCACCTTCCAGCGCGTCTCGCTTTCCTTCCGCAAAAAGCTGACCTCTTCGCTGATCTATCCGTGCGTGCTGCTCACGCTGGTGATGGCGATCATGACCTTCCTCTTCACCGTGGTCATTCCCGAGTTCGCCGACCTCTACAATCAGCTAGGCAACAAGCTGCCGACGCTGACGACCTGGCTGCTGGCCGTCGGCACCGCCATACGGCATGACTTTCTCTGGATTCTGCTGGGCATTGCCGCAGTTGGCCTCGGAATCTGGGGCTTTTCCGTCAGCGGCCGCGGCCGCGACATAGTGGACGGCCTGCGCATCCGCCTGCCCATCCTCGGCACCATCTGGCTCAAGTACCAGGTTGCGCTCTTCTCGCGCACGCTCTCGACTCTGCTCTCCGGCGGCCTGCCGCTCATTCCCGCCCTTGAAACAGCGTCGCGCTCGATCTCCTCGCACCGTGTCTCGAAGAGCGTGATGTCATCGATCTCGTCTGTGCGCGAAGGCAAAGCGCTCGCCGACTCGCTCAACGCAACGAAAGTTTTTCCCGGCCTTGCCACCGAGATGATTGCCGTGGGCGAGCAAACCGGCGCGCTGCCCGCCATGCTGAACTCGGTCGCCGAATTCTTCGAGGAAGACGTCTCGACCGCGCTCACCGCCGCGCTCGCGCTCATCGAGCCGGCGATCCTGGTCATCATGGGCGTCGTCGTCGTCTTCATTCTCATTTCGCTTTACCTGCCCATCGTCTCGATGGGCTCCGGACAGATGGGGCACTGACGCTATGGCTGATTCGACTCTCATTTCCGCACCTCTGGCCGCGCCGAGCAGCAGTCTCGACGAGCGCGTGCGCGCCGAGGATCTCGCCGCGCGCTATCGCGCCGAGTTCGTCGATCTCAAAAACTTCAAAATTCAGCACGAGCTGCTGCGCACCGTTCCCGTCGAGCTGATGTTCCGCTACAACTTTGTGCCCATCGAGCAGTTGCCCGACGCTCTGGCCATCGCCGTCTCCGATCCTTCGCAGCTCATGGTGCTCGACGAGATCGCCGGCCTGCTCGGTCAGCGCATTGTCGCCCGCGTGGCCACGCTCTCGCAGATCACCGACCTGCTCAAGAAGACCGAGCAGTCGCAGCGCGTGCTCGACGAAGCCAGCGAAGGCCTGACCTTCGACGTGCTCAGCGGCGAGGAGAACGCCGACGAGAACATCTCCATTGAAAAGCTCACGCGCGAAGAAGACATCAGCCCCATCATCCGCCTCGTCGATACGACGATCTTCACCGCGCTCGAGCGCCGCGCCTCGGATATTCACATCGAGACGCAGGACGATTCGGTCATCGTCAAGTACCGCATCGATGGCGTGCTGCAGATGGCGATGGCTCCCATCGCCCGCGAGCACCACTCGACGATTCTCTCGCGCATCAAAATCATGTCCGAGCTGGACATTGCCGAGCGCCGTGTCCCGCAGGACGGCCGTTTCCGCGTTCGCTATAAAGGCCGCCTCATCGATTTTCGTGTCTCCATCATGCCCACGGTGCATGGCGAAAACGCCGTCCTCCGCGTGCTCGATAAAGAATCGATGAGCGAGAAGTTCCGTAACCTCACGCTCGACGTGGTGGGATTTGCCGAGCAGGATTTGCGGCAGTTCCGGCGCTACATCCGCGAGCCCTACGGCATGGTGCTCGTCACCGGCCCCACCGGCTCCGGCAAGACGACAACACTCTACGCCGCGCTCAACGAGATCAAGAGCGACGAAGACAAGATCATCACCATCGAAGATCCGGTCGAATACCAGATTCGCGGCATCACGCAGATTCCCGTCAACGAGAAAAAGGGCTTGACCTTCGCGCGCGGCCTGCGCTCCATTCTGCGCCACGACCCGGACAAGATTCTCGTCGGCGAAATCCGCGACCAGGAGACGGCGCAGATCGCCATCAACTCCGCGCTCACCGGGCACCTGGTTTTTACCACCGTCCACGCCAACAACGTCCTCGATGTGCTGGGGCGTTTTTTGAACATGGGCGTAGAGATTTACAACTTCGTCTCGGCGCTCAACTGCATCCTGGCGCAGCGGCTGGTGAGAACCATCTGCGACCATTGCGCGCGGACGGTTTATTACAAGGACGATGACCTGATCGCTTCCGGCTTCGACCCGGCAGAGTGGCGCAGCTTCGGTTTCCGCGAAGGAACCGGCTGCATCGAGTGCGGCGGAACGGGCTATCGCGGGCGAACGGCGATTCACGAGCTGCTCAACTTGACCGACTCGATCCGCGAGATGATTCTGGAGAAGAAACCCACCAGCGAGATTCGCAGGCTGGCGCAGAAGGAAGGCATGACCTTTTTGCGTGAGAGCGCAATCGACCGCGTGCGCAACGGGCTCACCACGCTCAAAGAGATCAACAAAGTTACGTTCATCGAGGCATCGCGCTGATGCGTTTCTCCTTCACACATCCGGCGAAATCACCACAGTACGGTGTCGATTTCCTCAGGAAATCGACACTCGGCAAGCGCTCTGCGTGTGCACTTCCTGAAGGAGAAACGCATTAGTGTCTATCCTGGACAAATTCAAATTGCAGACCGGCCCATCCGGCCGGCGGCCGCCGGCGGCGATCGAGATCGCGCCGGAAGGCATGCTGGCCGCCGCCATTCCCGCGCCGGCCGCTGCTCCGGTCATTGCCTTTGCCGCTTTGCCCGCCGGCGCGGTCGTTCCCGGAGTCGCGGAAGCAAACCTGCGCGCGCCGGAAGCCGTTGCAGAGGCAATGCGCACCGCGCTCGACGCCGTTTCTCCGCGCCTGCGCAGCATTTCCGTTGTGATTCCCGATCTCTCCGCGCGCGTCTTCGTGCTGGACTTCGATTCCCTGCCCGCAAAAACTTCCGACGTGCTGCCGGTGCTGCGCTTCCGCCTGCGCAAAATCGTTCCTTTTGACGTGGAGCAGGCGGCGGTGAGCTACCAGGTTCTTGTGCAGGAGAAAAACGCAGTCAAAGTTCTCACTGTCATTCTGCCTTCCGCGATTCTTGCCGAGTATGAAGGCGCGGTGCGCGCCGCCGGCTACGAGCCCGGCGCGGTTCTGCCCGCCGGCCTCGCGGCCCTTGCCGCAATGGATGCAAGCGAGCCTGTGCTCGCCGCGCATCTCGGCGCGGCTTCGCTCACCACGGCGATTGCGCGTGGCAATGATCTGCTGCTGTATCGCACCATCGAGCTGCCGGAGGAGCCGAATACGCGGCGGGCCGAGGTGCAGCGCGGCGTAGCCGTCTCGGCGGCGTACTTCGAGGACCGCATCGGCGCGTGGCCGGAGCAACTGCATTACGCCGGCAGCGTGGATGCCGTCGCCTTTGCGCAGGCCGTCTCAGAATCGCGCCTGCTGGTCAGGGAGATCGCCGCTGCGCCGGCAACGGGCGCGGTAACAACCATGGGCCCGGTCGGATTTGCCGGCGTGGCCGGATCGCTTGCGGGGACTGCCTGATGCGCATCACGGTCAATCTCGCTTCGCGCCCCTTTGCCGACCTTGGCCCCGCGCTCAAGCGGCTGCGCATCGCCATGGCCGCGCTAGCCGTGCTCTCGCTTGGCTTCTGGCTGGGCATTCATCTGCTCGATAGCCAGGCGCAGAAGGAGCGCGCGCGTGCGCTCTCGCTGGATCTGGAGCTGGCGAAGATCAGCGCCGAGCGGCAGGGGTACCAGAGCCGGTTGCAGCAGCCGGAAAACGCGCAGGTCATCGCGCAGGCCGGTGCGCTCAACCAGCTCATCGATGAAAAATCCTTTTCCTGGACGCTGGCGATGGAAGATCTTGAAACCGTGCTGCCCGGCGGCGTGCAGGTCACCAGCCTTGAGCCGGTGCGCGACAAGACCGGCACCATCACGCTGCATCTGCGCGTGCTCGGGCCGCGCGACAAGGCCGTCGAGCTGGTTGAGAACCTGGAGCACTCGCGGCGCTTTGTGCAGCCGCGCATCGTGAATGAGACGGCCGACACCGGCAACGGCGGGCCGAACCAGAAGCTGGAGCCGGTGAGCGACACCAACCGCGTGAACTTTGATCTGCTGGCCGACTACAATCCCCCAACTGCGGCCGAGCGCGCGGCCGCGGCGAAGAAAGCCGCGGCGGAAAATCATGAAAACGCCGCGGGAACGCGGCCTTCGCCGGAGAAACACGGCGCCGGGTTCCACAGGGGACCGGGCGCGCAGCGCGGGCCGTACACAGGAGGCGCACGATGAGCGCAGCCGTTCCTTCCGTATGGCGCGAGCGGCTTGCCTCGCCGCTGACCTGGCACTTTGCCGGCGCGGGCGTGCTGCTGGCGCTTGCCGTTGCGCTCGGCGCGCGCTTCGCCATGGATCTTTCGGCGACGAGCACAAGCTCCGTGGATGCGCTGGCCACCAGGCAGACCGAGCTCAGGCTCGCCGAGTTGCAGACCGCTCCGATGCGCGGCCTCGGCAAAAAAATTGCCGCAACGCGCGACGAGATCACGGGCTTCTACGCAAAGCGCATCCCGGCAAGCTACTCAGCGATCGAGACGAGCATCGACGAGTTGCAGGTTGACTCCGGCGTGCGCCTCTCGCGGCTGCAATACACGCAGGGCAAAACCAGCAACAACCTCACCGAGATTACGCTGGACGCGGGCATCAGCGGCGAATACCCGCAGATCATGAAGTTCGTGAACTCCATCGAGCGCGACAAGACCTTCTTTGTCATTCGCGCCATGGCGCTCACCGGCCAGCAGGGCGGAATGGTGAACCTGCGGCTGCGCGTCTCCACCTGGCTGCGGCCCGCCGATGTTCCCGCCGGATTGCCCACGGCCGAGAGCCTGAAAGAGCAAGCGCAAAAAGAGCAGGCGCAAAAAGACCGGGCGCAACAGGATCAAGCCGCGCAGGCAGGCGCAAAGGAGGACCGGCAGCCATGAAGCTCGGAGCGGAAGACAAGCGCAAAGTGGCGATCTTCGGCGGGCTGATGACGCTGATCCTCGTGCTGGCCGCGTGGGAGATGCACGGATTCTTCGGCGCGCCCACGTCAAGACCGGTTGTTGCGCAGCCTGCCGCAAACCAGGCACAGCGCATCGTTCTGACCGTGCATCCCGGACCGCAGGCGCAGCACATCTCCGCAGATGCCTCGATGGACTGGGCGCTGCATCTCGACAAGCTCGCCGCGAGCGAGGACGTCGAGTACGCAGGCACGGGACGCAACATTTTTTCCGCGGATTCCGAGCCGGTGAGCATTCCCCAACCCCTCAGCAACGGGCGCGAAACCGCAAAGGCTCCGCCGGTGCCCGCAGGACCGCCGCAGCCGCCCGTGATCGATCTCAAATACTTCGGCTACGCCCGGGAGCAGGGCCAGTCGATACGCGCATTTCTGGTGCGCGGCGAAGATATCTTCATGGCAACGCCGGGGGAAATTGTCGATCATCGCTACAAGGTGGACGCAATCTCGCCGCTGAGCATCCAGATTACCGACCTCGCCTACAACAACACGCAGACGCTGCCCCTGGTCTTGAATTGATGCAACCATGATGGACCATATTCCAATCCGGCGCGCGCAAAAGCCCGCTCCCAGGCCCGGCGAGAACGGCTTCATCCTGCTCGGCGTCATCATCCTGATGGCGCTCTTCGTCATTGCGATGGCCGTGGCCGCGCCCAAAGTCGCGCAGGATATCCAGCGCGACCGCGATCTTGAGACCATGCACCGCGGCAAGCAGTACATCCGCGCAATCCAGCTTTACTACCGCAAGTTCAATGCTTATCCGCCGAGCGTCGACGCGCTGGTGAAGACCAACGAAATCCGCTTCCTGCGCAAGCGATACATTGACCCGACGACCGGCAAGGACGACTGGAAGCCGATCCGGTTCGGGCAGAACAAGACGCCGATGGCGATGGGATTCTTCGGCCAGCCGCTGGGCGGAACGGGCGGCAATGTGCTGGCCGGAACGGGACCGAGCGGCGGCAACGGCCTCAGCGGAGCCTCGATCTTCGGCTCCGGTTCCAGCTCCGGCTTCGGTTCCAGTTCCGGTTTCGGCTCAACCGGAAGCCTCTTCAGCAATGACAACTCCACCAGCAGCGGAACAGCGAGCAGCACTCAAGCCAGTTCCGGGACTGCTCCCGGCACAACGAGTGGTTCCGGCAGCGGCTCCGCTTCCGGCTCCGGCAGTTCGACGAACAGTTCCAGCAGTAATTCCGGCAGCAATTCCGGCAGCAGCTCCGACAACGACTCTCTCACCGGCCAGACCTTCGGCGGCGGCGGAATCATCGGCGTCTCGCCGGCAAGCACAAAGCAGTCCATTCTCGTTTACAAAAAAATGGACCACTATAACCAGTGGGAGTTCCTTTACAGCCCGCTTCAGGACCAGCCGGTCATTACCACGACGTCCAGCGCGCCCACGGGCAGCGTAAGCACAACCAACATGACTGGAACCAGCACCAGCTCGCCGGCAACGGGTTCCGGGACCACCGGCAGTAGCAACAGCGGAACAACCACATCGCCGAACGCACAGCAGCCCTTCTGAGATCAGAAAGCGCAAAGCCCTGCTCCGCACCGGGAGCAGGGCTTTTGCTTCTATCTCGACCGCAGCTTACACGTTGAAGGATGAGCCGCAGCCGCAGGTGGACTTCACCTGCGGGTTCTCGAACTTGAAGCCGGCGGCTTCCAGCGTCTCGACGTAATCGACGATGCAGCCGTTGAGATACATCAGCGACGTGGCATCGACAAAGACTTTGAGGTCGTCGAAGCTGAAGACCTTGTCCATCATGCCGCCCTGGTTCTCAAAGGCCATCGAATACTGAAAACCGGAGCAACCGCCGCCGACGACGCCGATGCGGAGACCGGCGGGCAGAGGGTCCTGGGTGGCCATGATCTCGCGCACCTTGGTTACGGCCTGCGGGGTAAGGGTGAGCGGAGCCTTTCTGACTTCCTGTTCGGGGTTGGCGATGGTTGTGGCCATGACGTCTCCAGAGTGCTGAATTCTTTCTCTTATCTTACCGCCGTCGCAAGCCGGGAACAAGCTCCTTTTTGCGCCGCTTTTCTTTAGATGCAACTGCGGGGGTGCAGGGTGCGGGCAGTTTGCCCTCCCAGCCGTCCCGCCCGTTCCTTAGAAGTTCGTGCCTTTTTGTCAGGCGGTAACCGGCTTTATCCCCGTTACACTCTGTGACGGCTGACACTGTTGCGCAGGATGAGAAATGGGATATGATAGCCAACCGAAAGGCCCCTCTACCCCGAGCCCGCGCACTGTTCCTGTTCCCACGGACCCGCCGGCATCTGGGACCTGCCGCAAGTGGAGGTGGTGCTTATGTCCTTCGTTCCTGGAATGTGGGTTGTGTGGGCACTTCTTGTCCTGGTCGTGATCGCGCTGCACCTGTACAAATCACGGTTGGAGCGCGATGAAGACGACCAGCTTTTCCTGGACGACTCCTTCGATCACATGAAAAACGAGCAGGCGGCGATTGTGGCCAGGGTGCACAAGATCGAGCCCGCGGAGCGGATTGCGATGGGGCTGGCGATTGCGGCCACGCTGTTCGTAATCGTGTATTACATCATTGAGTTCATTCATCAGTTTCAATAACTGACGGCGGTCCCGCATCCCGGACGGGGTGCGGGCCTCTCATTTTTCCTTCCTCTCGCTCTCCTGTTTCCTGCCCTGGGAGACGGAGGAGGTGGTTTGTTTTGTTTCTTCCGCAGGAAAACTCACAGTTTCTGTGAAGTTTCTTGATCGCCGTTCTGTAGAACCGTGACAGAAACCGTGAGACTGTAAACCGGAACCGCTAATACGGCGCAGACGCACAAACGCCGAAATTTGAGCGAATTTGCTTTGTGTCAGGGCACGACTTCAGTCGTGCCGAAAAAGCATACTTGAAAACATGGGCTTTAGCCCCTGCTGCTTTGCGTTCTAGCCACGAAATGCCTTCCGGGCAAGGCCTTGTGCAGCAGCGCCATCCTAGCGATTTCTGCTGATTCAAAAAATGGCATATTTAGCAAAACAGGCAGAAAGA
>JASHPD010000213.1 GCA_030038315.1 Acidobacteriaceae bacterium | reverse complement strand
ACGCTCAAAAACAGCCGGTCCATCACAAACCTGTGCAGCGTCTCGACCGCCGCCGGCCCGACCAGCGAAAACGCGCCTGCCCACAGCATCGTGCCGCCGGTGATCGTCGTCCGCAGCCGCGAGCTGGAGCTGAGCTCCATGCCGATGTTCACCGCATTCGTGATGATGTGAATGTCGCGCCGGTGCGCAAGCTGCCGCGCCACCAGCGTCGTCGTTGTCCCGGCGGCAAGCCCGACGGTCTCTTTCTCCTGCACCAGTGCCGCCGCGGCGCGCGCAATGCGCTGCTTCTCCGCCGCAAAGCGATCCTCGCGCACCTGAAAAGAAGCGTCGAAGCGGAACGGCTCATAGACCGCGCCATTGCCCGTCAGCATCGCTCCGCCGTGCGTGCGATGCACCAGCCCGCGCTCTTCCAGCCGCGCCAGATCGCGCCGGATGCTCGCCGGCGAAGCCGCCAGCGCCACCGTCAGATCCTCCACCGAGGTCTTGCCCTGCTTCAGCAGCAGCCGCAGAATATCCTTCGCGCGTTTGTCGGTCTTTGAGGACATGCGTCTCTATTGAAAATTCTGATCCCAAAAATCCCGCACTGCTAAACAGCCGCGCGCGCCGCTTCGGCCGCAATCGCGTCCAGCGTCTCGCGCAGCAGCCGCACGTCGTTCTCGCGCACCGTATAGCGCACATGCTCTTCCGCGTGCGCGCCCAGCATCACGCGCGGATTCGCATACCGCATCGGGCCCGGCACCCGCGCGCGCAGCGAAGTATGCACCTCTTCCACGCCCGTCGTGCGCACAAACTCCTGCACGTTGTTGCGCCGCACGCCGCCCCCGGCCAGGATCGCAATCCTCCCGCGCGCATTCGCCGCCAGCCGCGTGATGTTTGCCGCGCCGTACACAATGTCGCGCTCGCCGCCGGAGGTCAGAATCCGGTCCGCGCCCGCGGCAATCACGTCTTCGAGCGCGCGGTCCAGGTCACGCGTCATGTCGAAGGCGCGATGAAAAGTCACCTTCATCGGCCGCGCCGCGGCGATCAGCTCCGCCGTCAGCGCCATGTCCACGTCGCCGTCCGGCGTCAATACGCCCAGCACCACGCCGTCCGCGCCCAGCGCGCGCGTCTCCCGAATATCTTCGAGCAGGATGCGCACCTCGTCGGCCGTATAGCAGAAATCCCCGCCGCGAGGCCGGATCATCACATAAACGCCCAGCGTAACCGCCGCGCGCACCGAACGGATCAAGCCGGCGCTCGGCGTAATTCCCCCCTCGCGTAGCGCGGAGCAAAGTTCGATGCGGTCTGCGCCGCCCGCCTGCGCCGCCACCGCCGATTCCAAAGAATCTACACAAACTTCAAGAAGCATGATACCGGGCCAATTCCTTAAATCTGGCCGCTCGCCGCCAATCCGTGCAGGCGGCAAGCGTCCAGGGAAAAATAGGTTAACTGCGGAAACGGCTGCCGAGATTCCGGCAGCCGCCTGTCTTAGAAATTGTAGTGCAGCGAGAACTGGAGGGTCCGCGAGTTCGAGCGAATCTCGCTGTTCTGCGCAAGATACCCGAACTGGGTTCCGAGGCTCAGATCGGGATTGCCGAAGCTGGGCATGTTCAATGCGTTGAAGGCATCGAAGCGGAAGCCCACCGTGTGCTCGCCCACGATGCGGAAGTCCTTGAAAGCGGAGATATCCACATTGCGGTAGCCGGGCCCGCGCACCGCGCCGTTCGACGAGGTGCCGAAGGAACCCGTCGCGGGCACGCCGAAGGCGCATACGCCGTTGTCCACGCCGGGCGTGGTGCAGGGCGTCGCCGAGGGATCGGTGCCGAACCAGTGGTCCCGCGAGCGGCTGCGGATGATCAGCGGACGGTACTGGTTGGCGCGCGTGAGGCCGTAGCTGTTTACGTTGCTGTTGCCGGCAGAGATGGTCTCCGGGAAGCCGCTGTAGAACAGGAACGCGGAGGAGATCTTCCAGCCGCCGAGCGCCTCATCCACAAGGTGATTGGAGTCGGCCAGGTACCTGCGTCCATGGCCCACGGGAACAGCGTAGGTCACGGTGCCGGTCAGGTTGTGCTTGATGTCCGATCCCGCTAAGCCGTAATCCGCACCGCTATCGTAGTAATTCTGGAAGCCTGGATCTGCGTTATAGCCGCCGGTATTTAGCCCATAGTTGCCCACGGCGTTCGTCATCGACTTGGAATACGTGTAGTTCACGGTGTACTCAAGGCCGTCGTTCGTCAGCCGCTGGCGCAGTACCGTCTGCAGGCCGTTGTAATTCATCATGGCGCGGGATTCGGTAATCAGCAGGCCGCCCGAGCAGACCGCCGAAGCCGGAGCCGAGTTGCAGCCGATGTACGGGCTGTTGTAGAACGGCGCCGAAGTATTGTTTCCGTTAGCGTCAAGGATTCCCGGAACGTTGCTCGGAACCGTGTACTGGTTCAGGTTGCCGTAGTCCTCGATGTGCTGGCCGCTCTCGCCCACATACCCGGTCTGCAAAGACAATGTGCGCGTGAGCGCATACTCCAGCGTCAGGTTGTAGTTGCCCACATAGGCCGGCTGAATGTTCGTGGGATAGACGTTGTAGGTTCCGGTGCCCTGCGCCGACCCGCTGAAAGCATTCTGGGTGGTCAGCGGCGTGGGCACGTACGTGGGCGAGACCGCGCCGACGTTGTAGTTGAGCGCCTGGATGAAGGGTGTAATCGAGGTCAGGCGCTGGTTGGAGGAGTTGCCTTCAAAGAAGCTGCTTCCGCTGTATCCGCCGCGGACAACAAAGCGGTTGTTGACCTGGTAAGCGAAGCCCAGGCGCGGCATGAACTGGTGGAAGTTCCAGTCATAGCAGGCGCTGTTGCTGCACAGCCCCGAGCCCGGCGGCGCGCCGGCCGGAACCGCGTGCACGTAGAGAAGCTGCCCCGTGGTCGTATTTACGTTGCCCGTCTTGTTGTTCTGCTCCCACCACGGCTGGTCAATTTCGTACCGGAATCCATAATGGATGGTCAGGGTCGGCGTCATCTTGTAGTCGTCGGTGAAGTAGAAGCCCGTGCGCCACTGCCGCTGGCCCACGTTGACCGTAGCCAGCGTGGACGCCGCCGAGTAGACGCGGCCCAGCACGAAGTCCGCCGGCCCGTAACCACCCGTCGTGGTGGCCGAATCGCTCGTAAACTCCCCCGAGTAGCCCAGTGAGCCCAGGAAGCCGTCGTTGTTCGCCGTCGGATAGTTGTTCTGGTAGCGCAGCGCCGAAAATCCAATGCTGAAGTAGTGCTTGCCGTGCTCCCAGCCCAGCGCGTCGATGTAGCTATACGTGTTGTCGATCAGTCCGCCGCCCTGGTCATTATTGCCGCCGGCAAACAGGCCCATATTCTGGGCCGAGTAGCCTGGAATCGTCTGGTCGGGGAAATTAATGCCCACCACCGAGTTGCCCTTGTCGCCGAAGATGCCGGTGGAGTCCACGTTGTAGTTCTGCGCCCACACAACGCGCGTAAAGCCCACTGTTGCCTTGTTCACCAGCGCCGGCGAGAAGGTATGCACCCACGTCACGCCGCCCAGATGGTCGGGAAAGAGGCTCGGGCCGGAAAATTGAATGGCCAACAGCGGCGTGGAGCCGCTATAGTAGGTACCCATTGAATAGAAGCCGGTAATTTTGTCCCGGTCGCTCTTG
>JASHPD010000212.1 GCA_030038315.1 Acidobacteriaceae bacterium | reverse complement strand
GGAGCTTCGATGCCGAGCGCGATGCGCGCCTGGTCTTCGAGCGCGGCCTTCATCTTGGCTTCGTCGGCGGGGTTGGCCCACGTGTAGTTCCACGGATGGTCGGGGCGGTTCTGCGCGTCGGAGACGGCAATGGTCTGCTGCATGTCGGCGGGCAGGCCGATCAGGCTGGGCGTCACCTGGATGTTGCCCGAGGTGTCTTCGCCGCGCACCAGCCGCGGACGGTCGGGATCGCTGATGGTGGGCAGCGAGGAGACGCTCGGCTCATCTTCCGCCTGCGCGGGCTTGGGCCTGCTCTTTTTCAGTACGGGACGGTCGTCGTCGGAGCCGTCGCTGCCGGACGAGCTTCCAGATCCGCTTCCAGAGCCATTTCCGGACCCGCTTCCAGATGAGTCCGACGAATCGCCGGAGTCTTTCCGGTGCAGCGTGGGCCGGTCATCGTCGTCGTTCGAGCCGCCGTTTGTGCTGCCGCTTGTATTTGTCGCGTTCGGTCCGCTGCCGCCGCTCTGGTCGTCGTTAGGGTGCTTGCGGTGGAGGACGGGCTTGTCGTCGTCGTTCCAGTCGTTGTCTTCCTCATTCTGCATTTTCGCGAAAGCGGGACGCGGCACGGGCGCGGGCTTCCACTTGCCGAATCCAACCCACAAGCCCTGCTCCTGCCCGGCATTCTCCACGTCGAAGAGGCCGGTGGTTTTACCGTCCCGCTGGAGCTTGTACTCGACATCGGTGGAGACGGCGAGCGGCTGCGGGCGGGCGAGGTAAAGCCCCGCGTCCTGAAGCTGCTGGCCGTCGTAAATGGAAACGGGAACGAGGCGGCATTTCTTCGGCTTGTTTGCCGGGGTATTTTCCTGGCCGGTGCACTCAAGCACGGCCACGGCCCGCAGCGTGGGCGCGCTGTTGGCGTCCTTTGTGCTGACGCGGCCGGGGTATTGCGCCCAAAGAGGTTGCGCAAGCAGGCACGCCGCCGCGACGAGCGCTGCCGATGACACCGCTCGGCCCGTTCGGGAATAATGCAGGCTGAGGCTCACGTTCCTAATCATACCGAGGTGCCGTCTCATGGAACTCCACAAGATAGAACTCAACCGGAAGGTTGCCGATTTCACGCTACAGACCGACGAGGATAAGACCGTCAGCCTGTCGGATTACGCCGGCTCGCCCGTCGTGCTCTTCTTTTACCCCCGCGCCGATACGCCCGGCTGCACCATTGAGGCCTGCGGATTCCGCGACCAGTTCAAGAAGTTGCAGAATGCCGGCGCGGTGGTGCTGGGCATCTCGCGCGATACGGTGCGGGCACAGGCGAAGTTCAAAGCGAAATACGACCTTCCTTACACACTCCTTGCAGATTCAGACGAGAAAATTTGCAATCAGTTTGGCGTGATGAAGCAGAAGAATATGTACGGCAAAAAAGTCTGGGGGATTGCGCGGACGACGTTTCTGATCGGGCCGGACCAGACGCTGCTCCATATCTTCCGCGACGTCAAGCCGGAAGGCCACGCCGAAGAAGTGCTTGCGCTGCTCAAGGAATGGAAGAAAGCACACAAGGCATAGCCGTGGCGCGGCGTCAGGATTCGGCAACAAATTCGGGTGCCCCCCGTCCCTCGCATTTGGGGACGTGGGATAGTGGAACTCCGCTTCCACGCAGCTTTTACGAGCACGCGCCGGAGATCGTCGCCCCGCGCCTGCTGGGCAAAATTCTGGTTCACCGGAGGAATGGCGCGGTTCTCGCCGGCCGCATCGTGGAGGTCGAGGCTTATCTTGGCCCGCACCATGCAACGCCCGACCCGGCTGCGCACTCCCATCGCGGGCCAACTCCGCGCAATGGCGTGCTTTTTGGCCCGGCCGGGCACGCTTATGTCTATTCGATCTACGGCCAATACTTCTGCATGAATGTCTCCTGCGAGCCCGCGGGACAAGCCGGATGCGTGCTGCTGCGCGCGCTGGAACCGGTTGCGGGGCTTGCGGCAATGGCTCGCAATCGCGGGCTTGCGCTGGCCGAGCCCGCGAACGTGGAATTCCTGCGCCGGCTTGCGTCCGGCCCGAGCAGGTTGTGTCAGGCGCTTGGGCTTGCGCGTGCCACGCACAACGGGCTCGACGTGATGAGCGAGACTTCCGCGCTGCAAATCCTTGACGATGACTTTCAAGTGCGCGAGGCCGTGGTGACTCCGCGCATCGGGATCAAGGATGCGGTGGACTGGCTGTTGCGTTTTTCGCTGCCGGGAAACGCGTGTGTTTCCGGTCGCCGAAATTTCACTGGCAATCGTATGCCGATCCCGTAAAATCTCGTCAGCCTGGTAGGCATTCCAATCCGCGAAGGGATTCCCCGCCTTGAAACTTACTGCTTTTGCTCTTCCTGCAGCCGTTGCGGCCGTGACAGCGGCTATCCTTGTCTCCACCGGCGCCTCCGTTCATGCGGCGCAGCAGCCGGCTCCGCCTCCTGCGCCGATACCTCCTGCGCCGATGCAGGAGCATCACGTTGCACCCGCACCGACCAACCTGCAGGTTCTGCCGAAAAACCTGACCGGCGAACAGGTGCACCACATCATGCACCAGTGGGCGGCGGAGCTGGGCACGGAGTGCTCCACCTGCCACGTGGCCGATCCTAAGAACGTTGGCCCCAACGGCCGCCCGCGCATGAACTTTGCCGACGACTCCAAGCCGGAAAAGAGCACCGCGCGGCTGATGTACCGGATGACAGAAGAGATCAATTCAAAGTACATCAGCATGGTGGACAACTCCGGGATGCCGGTGACCTGCGGCACCTGCCACCGGGGACATCTTTCGCCGGCTCCCTTCACTCCGAAGGTGGAAGACGACGATCACGACCATCCGGCGGCGAAGTAGTGGGAAAGCGGCTTCTAGCCGCTAGCTCTTAGCTTTTAGCACGAGTGTGGGGGAAAGAGCTGTCTCTTTTGTTTTCGCCTGTTTTGCGGCACAGAGGCTGGGGATTTCGCCGAATCGGCTAAGAGCTGAAAGTTAAGAGCTACGTCTGTAATCCCCGGATTTTCCGCCCGTCTTTGTCTCCAGCCGTACTTCGCGGATGACGATGGACTTGTCAAGCGCCTTGGTTATGTCGTAGACGGTGAGCGCGGCTATGCTTGCCGCCGTCAGTGCTTCCATCTCCACGCCGGTTACGCCGACGGTGGCCACCGTTGCCGTGATGCGCACGCCATTCTCGACGATCTCTGCGTGCACATCCGCATGGGTGAGCGGCAGCGGGTGGCACATGGGAATCAGCTCCGAGGTGCGCTTGGCCGCCTGGATGCCCGCGAAGCGCGCTACTTCCAGCGGATTGCCCTTGGGGTTTGCGGGCAATGCCCTCAGAACGGCTTCCGAAAGCTCAACGAAGGCCGTGGCCGCTGCCGTGCGCCGCGTGGGCTGCTTCCGGCTCACGTCTACCATGGAGGCCTGACCGGTTTCGTCGTAGTGCGAGAGCTTTGTCTGCTTTGTCTTTGCCATAGCGATTCTCAATTCCATCCCAACGGAAGTATGCGCGCAATTTCGCCCGCGGCCAGTTTTGTCGTGCCCTCGGGAACCACGACGAAACAGTTGGCGCGCGCAAAAGCGGCCACGTCGCCCGAGCTCTGCGAGCCGACCGGCTCGACTTCCGCTGTTGCGGCTGCGCAGATGGATGGCACGAAGCGCGTCAGGTTCGGCTTGCCCGTCACATCGCGCTTCATCCTCGCCAGCGCGAAGCGCGGAAGCGCGTCTTTCCATCCGGCGAGCGCGGCAAGCACCGGCGCGACGAAGAGCAGAAGCGTTACTGCGGAAGAGATCGGATTGCCGGGTAGTCCAAAAAATGGCTGGAGGACTTTATTCCTTCGCAATTCGCCGAAAACGATCGGCTTTCCCGGCTGGATGCGCGCGCCGGTGAAGTGGAACTTTGCGCCGAGCCGTTCGAGCGCCGGCTCGACGAGATCGAATTTGCCCGCCGAGACGCCGCCGGTAAGAAGGATCATCTCGGCTTCGGCGGCCTGCGCTAGCGCGGCGTCGAGAGCTTCGGCGGTGTCGGGCACGGCGGGCAGCACGGAGGGAAGCAGGACCGGCGCGCCACCGAAGGCAGCGACAAGCGCGGCCAGCATGGGCGCGTTGGAGTTGCGAATCTGCCCGGGTTTGGGTTTTTCTGTTACAGCAACCAGCTCATCGCCGGTGGCCAGAATAGCCACGCGAGGCTTGCGGTGGACTTCAAGCTCGGCGTAACCGCAGGATGCCGCTGCGGCAATCTGCGCTGCCGTGAGCCGCGTTCCGGCTGGAACCAGTACATCGCCGGCCAGCGCCTCCGCGCCCTCGGGAACAATGTTTTCTCCGCGTGCGAGGGTGCGCGGCGGCGCAAGGCGAATCGCGCCTTCGGCGGCTTCCACGTGTTCCAGCATTGCCACGGCGTCAGCTCCGGCAGGAACGGCTGCGCCGGTCATGATCTCCCACGCCGTATCCGGCGCTATTTCGGCCGCAACCGGCGCATCGCCGGCGCGGATCGATCCTGCCACGCGCAGGGCCGTTCTCGTGTTGGCTTCTTCGGCGCGGCAGGCATAGCCGTCGCGCGTCGAGCGCGGAAAAGGCGGCATGGCGCGGTCGGCGCGAATGGGAGCGGACAAAATGCGCCCCGCTGTGTCGCTTAGCTTGACGCGTTCTGTATGTGCCTGCGATGGGACCAGCTTTGAGGCTTGCAAGGTAACGATCGATGCGGCTTCCTCGTAGCTGGGCAGAGGGGAACTCATGGAATGGATTGTAGAAGAGCAGGGATTAGGGATTAGGGCGTGTCGACCTATAGTCAAGCTGAAAATAAAGCGCATGTCATCCTGAGTGGAGCAGGTGCGTTTTTTGCACCTGCGCAGTCGAAGGATCTGCAGTTGCTTTTCGTCCTCCACCGCAAATTGCGCCCAACTTCCGGATATTCTTACCGAACCTATATGTCGATACAACCTAAGGATTGGGGATTGGAAAAGAACTGCTTGGTGCGAGCGAAACGAGGCGGTGCATTTCAGTAAAAATAGAGAAGCCGCAAATCCCGGGAGGATTCGCGGCTTTCTTGTAGAACAGCTTCGTGGAACAGCAGAATTTTTCGTGGGATTACAGGCGGTTTTTTCCTAATTCCTAATCCCTGTCTTTCTAGTTCTTCCTGCCTGCGCGGTAGGTGTTGGAGACCTTCTCGCCGGCCTGTTGCAGAATGCCCTGAACCTCGGAAGCATAAGGGCCGTTCGGCGCCAGTTCGAGGTACTTCTGGTAGGCTTCGGCGCAGCCTGGAGGCAGCACGATGCGCTGCGTCTTGGGATCGACGGTGGCGTTGCCTACAAGTCCCTGGCCCTTGAGGTAATAGAGGATCGGGTTGTTGGGATCGATGGCGATGGCCTTATCGGCGGCTGCCACCTGCGCAACGGAATTGCCCTCCTGGAAGTAGATCACGGCCTGGTTCTTCAGGTAGACCGGAGCCGCTGCCGGGTTGGCTTTGGCGGCGGCGTCATAGGCTGCTGAAGCCTGGTCCACCTTGCCGGTGCGCGCGTAGGCTTCGCCGAGACCGCTCTGCGCCAGGCCCTGCACCTCGGGGCTGGGTTTCTTGGAGGCGGTGTCCATGGCAATCGCCTTCTGGAAATCCTCTTCGGACTGATCGTACTTCTTGAGGCCAAGCTCGGCCTGGCCCAGGCGCGCCCAGAGGATCGAGACATCCGTGCGTCCGGCAGTGGCGGCGGTGTCTTTCATCATCAGGGCCTCAACGTCAGTGTACGCCTGGGTTTTGATGTCGCTGGCCTTGGCAACGATGGCGTCCTTGGTGGCGCCGGAGCCGAGCTGCTGCTGGGCGCTCGCCGTGGCGCCGTCGGCGGTGCGGATGTCCTCCGTCACCTTGCCCAGGTCCCCGTTGATCTGCTTGACGACCTGGTTGTTCTTGAGCGCCTCGGAGTTGTGCTTTCTGAGCTCTTCAAGCTGCTTCTGCTGCTCCGTGGTGAGCGTCTTGATGTACGCCTCGCGGCTCATATCGTCGTTCTGCTCAATGTCCTGGCCGGCAACGATCTTTACATTCTCGATGTGATCGACCTGCTTGTCCTTCGGCGTGTCCTTGTCGCGATAGACCAGAGTGTAGGTGCCGGGAGCGGCCTGGCCGGAGTATTGGCCGTTGGTGTCCACCGGGAAGATGTATGCCTCCTTGGTGCCGTCAAACAGGCTCACCGTGCCCGAGCCCTGCGCCGTGCCGACGGGATTGGTGACCTGGCCGTGAATCTTGCCCATGGGCTGCTGAGCCAGAACCGGCGCAACGGCCAGCGCCAGAATGCCAAGCCCGAGTGTCAATGTGCGTTTCATCCTGTATCTCCTTGCGAGCGGCGGGCAAAAATGGCCCGCGGGCTCAAAAAATCGCATCAGCCTGTCCGCTCGCGCGCCTCCGATAAAGCCGGAAGCGGGACGGACGGATCGCGGCCCGGTTTCAGGTGGATTCCGGCCGCACTGGTCAGCACTGCCAAAGGTAAATCAATCGCCGTGCGCGCTACAAGGGCGCGCGTCACACATGCGGCCCACGTACGCCTAATATAAGGATATGGCAGAGATTTCCATCCGCCCCGCCACGCGCGAGGACGCGGGATTGATTCTTCGTTTTATTCGCGCGCTGGCCGTCTATGAACGCGAGCCGGATGCCGTGGAAGCCACGGAAGAGACGCTCATCGAGCACGGTTTTGGACCGAAGCCGTATTTCGAGTGCATGATTGCCGACCTGGACGGGTCGCCGGCGGGTTTCGCCTTCTACTTTTTTGATTATTCGACCTGGCTGGGCAAGCCGGGACTGTATCTCGAAGACATTTTTGTCGATCCGGAGTTTCGCGGGCAGGGAATTGGGCGCGCGTTGCTGGAACGGCTGGCGCAGATTGCGATCGAGCGCGGCTGCGCGCGGATGAAGTGGGAGGTTCTGGACTGGAATGAGCCGGCGATTGAGTTTTATCGCACGATGGGCGCGGAGTTCCTGGACGAGTGGCGCAATGTGCGGCTGAGCGGGGACGCATTGAAGCGGCTGGCCGGCGTTGAGGTTGCGGCGCAATGAAGATTCGCGTAATTGGCGGCGGACTGGCTGGCCCGGAGGCGGCGCTGACTGCTGCGCGTCTCGGCTGCGAGGTCGATCTCTACGAGATGCGCCGCATTGTCGATGGCAAGCCGCTCCTGACGCCCGCGCACCAGACGACGGAGTTCGGCGAGCTGGTTTGTTCGAATTCATTGAAGAGCGAGTCGCCCAACACCGCGCCGTGGCTGCTCAAGCAGGAGATGCGCCGAGCAGGTTCGGCGCTGTTGAAGATTGCCGGCCAGACAGCCGTGCCGGCGGGCCATGCGCTCGCCGTCGATCGCGTGGAGTTTTCGCGGAGGATTGCAGAAGCGATTGAGCGCGAGCCGAAGATTCGCGTGATTCGCGAAGAGGTAACGAGCCTCGATGGCGACGAGCTGACCATTGTTGCTTCCGGGCCGCTGACTTCGGACGCCTTGAGCCGCGAGATTCTGCGCATCACCGGCTCCGGGCACATGGCTTTTTACGATTCGATTTCGCCGATTGTGGACGCGGAATCGATCGATATGGAGCGCGTCTACTTTGCCGCGCGGTGGGACAAGGGAACGGCCGATTACATCAACTGCCCGATGGATCGCGCGGAGTATGAACGCTTTCTCGATGCGCTGATTGCAGCCGAAGCCGCAGAAGAAAAAGAGTGGGAGAAACTCGATTATTTCGAAGGCTGTCTGCCGATTGAAGTCCTCGCTCGCCGCGGGCGCGACACGCTGCGCTTTGGGCCGATGAAGCCGGTGGGCCTGCGCGACCCGCGCACCGGCAGGACGCCGTGGGCCGTGGTGCAGTTGCGCAAGGAAAACCTGCGCGCCGACAGCTACAACCTTGTCGGCTTTCAGAATCACCTCAAATGGGGCGAGCAGGCGCGCGTGCTGCGTCTGATTCCCGGCTTGGAGAATGCGCGCTTCCTGCGCTATGGGCAGATTCATCGCAACACGTATATTTGCGCGCCGGCGCTGCTCAACGAGCGTCTGCTACTGAAGACAGGCGAGCGCAAGCTCCTCTTCGCGGGCCAGCTCTCCGGCGTCGAGGGCTACACCGAATCGATTGCCACGGGGATGCTCGCCGGCATCTATGCCGCCAGGCTGGCGCAGGGCGAGCTGCCCGCGCCCGTGCCGCGCGCGACGGCGCTCGGGTCGCTCGTACATTACATAACCCACGCCGACGTGAAGAACTTTCAGCCGGCGAATATCACCTTCGACCTGCTGGAACCGCTCGAAGAGGATTTGCGCCGCAAGGTGCGCGACAAAAAGGAGCGGCACAGAATCCAGTGCGAGCGTGCTCTTGCCGCCTTCGATGCCTGGCAGGCGGAGCAGCTTCAGGAAGCCTGAGATCCAGAAAGGCGCTTGCGATGGCGACTCTGCGCCGCAGCATCGTTGCCTCGGTCCTGTTTACAGTCTTTGGCGCGCCGTGCCTTGTGTTGATTGTCTTTCCGTGGCTTATTACGCGGTTCCATCTGCCTGCGCAGGAACCGGCAGGGCGGATGGGGCTTGGAATCGTACTGATTGTGCTGGGACTGATCCCATTCTTTGAGTCGATTGTGCGGTTTGTTGTGGTTGGACGCGGTTCGCTTCTTCCCTTTGTGCCTACGGAACATCTGGTAGTGAGTGGGCTCTACCATTTTGTGCGCAATCCGATGTACCTAAGCGCGCTGGTTGTGATTGCGGGCGAAGCGCTGCTCTTTCACAGCTTCGATCTCGCGGTGTACCTGGCTGCGGTTTGGATGAGCTGCTCTCTGTTCGTAATTTTTTATGAAGAGCCGAGGCTGACGCGCACTTTTGGGCCCGAATACCTGCGCTACAAGAAGCACGTTCCGCGCTGGCTGCCGCGGATTTCACCCTGGCACGGTTAGAGGCGCGGTGAGCGGAAGGAACATTTTCCGTTGCGGCAGTGTCGAAATAGAGAGACAGCGCACAGCAGACGGCATGAGGAAGCTGTACCCTTGAGATTGGAGTTCTGAATGCGTTGGATTGCAATTCTCGCCTGCGCGGCCGCGCTGGCCGGTTCCGTGCCGATGAGCGCACAGGCTCAAACTGCGCTAAAGGTGCCGCCGCCGGGACGGTCAGTCTCGCTGCTTCCGAGCGCCTTTGATGGCTGGGTTGCCGACGGCGCGCTGAAGACGGTCACCGATCCGGCGCAGGCCGACAGCGAAAATGCCACTGCGCTCAAAGAGTACGGATTTCAGAGCGCGGTGGAGGCTACCTACAAGCGCGACGGCGAGACGCTGACGCTCAAAGCCTTTGAGTTTCCCGATGTGACCGGCTCGTATGGGGCTTATTCCTTCTATCGCGGCGCGGATTGGCCGAAGGCGGATGTCGGCTCGGGCGCGGCTTCGGATCACAACCGCGTAATCTTCTGGCGCGGCACGACATTCATGGACGCGAATTTTTCCGCAATTCATCCCGAGTCGGCCGCGGAGCTGCGCGAGTTGGCCAACGGTCTACCGGAAGCGCATGGAAACAAGGCGCTGATGCCGCCGATTCTCGAACTGCTGCCGAAGTCGAATCGTGAGGACCAGACCACGCACTACGTGAAGGTGCCGGATGGGATCAAGCTCGTGCCCAGCAAAGGCGTCGAGACGCTTTCGCCACGCTATGCGTTGGGCGCGGCGGGTTATGCCGGCGCAGGGGGAGTTCTGCCGGCGAATCTTGTAGGCTTTGACATCGATGCCGAAGCAGTGACGGCGAGTTATTCGCTCACCTCCGGGCCGGCGACGCTGACGCTGATCGAATACCCCACGCCGCAGATGGCTGAAGCTCATGCGGCGCAGATTCGCGCTTATATTCGCGCCGGCGCAAAGGCTCAGCCGCCGTTTCCCAAAGCGCTTGCGAACTCCGATCAGGTTTCGCTCGAAGTGCGGCAAACGGGGCCCGTGGTTGCGCTGGTCAGCGGCGACGCCACGCCGGACGACAGCCACCGGCTGATCGAGATGGTGCACTACTCCTCGGACCTGACCGCGCTGCCGCAGCCGGGCATCTCCGACGTGCAGAGGACGAGCACGCTGCTCTTCAACATCGCCATGTTTGTGATCGTCGTGGGCGGCGCGGCGATGCTGCTCGGCTTTCTGCTTGGCGGCGGGCGCGCGTTCTATCGCGTGCTGCGCGGCAAGCCTGCCTCTTCGGTCTTCGAAGCGGAGTTCACCAGGCTCAACCTGAAGGGGAAGGATTAACCGGGACCAGTAGCACGCAAGGTGCCGATTTTGCGGCCGGTTTTCCATGCGGGATGCAAGCAAGACAGTCCCCGCAGCCCGAGGAAATCCTGTGGAAAACACGGAGAAAACAGGTCAAAATACGGGAAAAACCCAGTTCTTTCAAGAGAATAGAAGGCGAAGAAAAGAAAATTTTTCGCCCGATTCGGGAATATCCGCAATCAATATAAATCATTGATTATAAATGAGATATTTTGTTCTGGAATTCTCCTTGACACGCTCTCCCGCCCACCCTACTATGCAGCCAGAAAGTTCTGATGGCTTTGCCTCCGTTGGAACTATTCTCCCTGAGGAAGGAGCTGCCCTGTTGCCGGGCGGCTCTTTCCGTTTCTGTGCTTTTTATGGTCTATCCACGTTCCATCGACCATCTCGTGTTTCGTGTGCCTGACCTCGCCTGCGCCCGAAAGTTCTACTCCACTCTGCTCGGAGAACCCTCCCATGAGACATCGGAAAGCGTGATGTTCCAGATAAGCCGGACGCGAATTTTCTTCACGCTGGCCAGCGCGGATTCTCCTGAGCGGTATGACAAGGAGCAGACCGGGCTCAATCACATTGCCTTTGGCCTGGCTACACTTGAAGAGCTGCAAGAAGTTGAGGCGCAACTGAATGCGGCGGGAATCCGGCACAGCGGAATCAGCAAGGACCGCTAT
>JASHPD010000211.1 GCA_030038315.1 Acidobacteriaceae bacterium | reverse complement strand
ACAAGCTGCCCCGGCTGCGGCCGCACCACCAGCACGTACTTCCAGGAGCTGGCCGAACAGATTCAGAGCTACCTGCGCACTTCCATGCCCGCGTGGCGCAAGAAATACCCCGGCGTCGAAGAGCTCAAGCTCGCCGTCATGGGCTGCGTCGTCAACGGCCCCGGCGAATCCAAGCACGCCAACCTCGGCATCAGCCTGCCCGGAACCTTTGAAGAGCCCAAAGCCCCGGTCTACGTGGACGGCAAGCTCTACACCACCCTGCGCGGCGACACCATCGTAGCCGAGTTCAAAGAGATTCTCGACAAATACGTCGAAAGCCACTACGGCGCCGCAAAGAACGAGGAGCTGGTCGCCGCGCAGTAGCCGCAGCGATCAGTTCGCCGCTTTCTGAAACGGATTCACAATCCGCAACCCCTCAATCGCCTGCCCGTGCTGCATGTCTTCGCTATAGAGAGTCGAGCAGCGGGCTTCGAGCGCGGCGGCAATCACCAGCCCGTCATAGACCGAGTAGCCGTAGCGCTCACAGATGCGCAGCGCAGAGCGGTGTATTTCAAGGCTGAGCGTCAGCGGGTCCGGGCAATCTTTCAGTATCGAGTCAATGATTTGTCCGATATGCTGCCAGGGCGTCTTAAATTTACGGCGCAATACATTGGCTGTTTCATTCAGAACGTGAACACTGACTGCGCCTCCTTGGCTGATCAGCAAGCGCGCCTGTTGTGTTTTCTCGTCTGCCTGAGTAAATGCGTAAATCAACATATTGGAATCAAAAAACGCCCACTGCCGCATCAGGCAGCCGCCGTTCCATGCTTCGCATTCTCGACAGGTTCATCCGGTCCGCGGGAATTGGCTTCTTCGCGGTCGAACTTATATCCGGGAGGCAAGGGCACGGCAAGCGCACGCATACGCTCCAGGGCCTTTCTGCGCCGCTCGTCGAGCGAGACCTCAAATTCGCCATGGCCTGTGGGTGTCAGTTCAACCTCGTCGCCCTCCTTGAGGTTCAGCTCCGCAACCACGGACGCGGGAAGTCGAACCGCCAGGCTGTTTCCCCATTTCGCTACCTTCATCCCCAATCTCCTGATATACATTTTCTATTGTATATCAATTTCAAAAACACACGCCCTGCTTTCCGTCCGTTGTGCCTTGCGGTAGGATAGCTGCAAGTTCCCTTTCATCGAGGCTGCCATGCGCTTGCGCGGGTTTCTTTGCCCGATCCTTTGTCTGGCCTTTTGCGCGCCATTCACGGCCCATGCCGGCAAGCAGAAAAAACTCTGCATCACGCCCGACCAGGCGAGCAAGCACGTCAATCAGGACGTGTGCGTAGACGCCCGTGTCTACGACGTCGTCACGCTGCCCGACGGCACGCGCTTCCTCGACGTCTGCACGCCCGAAACGCCGGACAACAAATGCCGCTTCACCATCATCAGCCTGCGCCAGGACCGCGACACCGTGGGCGACCTCCAGCAGCTCCGCGATGCCAACATCGAGATTCGCGGAATCGTGCAGGCCATGCACGGCCGCACCGGGATGCTCCTGAGCCACGCGCGCCAGTTCTACGGCGGCCCGCCAAAATTCCGCCCCAACCCGGTACTGGCGCGCGGCTTCACCGGCGACACAAACCGCCTGGCAATTTCAGACCCGAACCTGAGCCGGCAGGGCGGCCACCGCGGCTCTTTAAACAACAGGGAGCAAGAAACAAAGCCAGCAAACTAGGGTAGGAGAATATCCCTTTTCAATAAGTGAGTGCTATATTCACCAGTAAATGAGAGGAATCCCTGAATGACGCGGCTCCTGTCTAAACGAAAATCAAGCGTGGTTGCAGTGCTTACATGCACAGTGCTGGCTACCGCCATCTTAGCCATCAAATTCTTCTCGCATAAGGGTGTATGGCTGCTTGGACTAACTGCTTCGATCCCTTTGCTCGCTGCAATCGTTGGTGGAATCCCCGAACGAAACGATGGCGATCAGGGTTGATACACAATTTGAATCTAGCTTGTCTTTAGGAGGTATTGACCAAAAACAAATGGCCTGGACGCTTAGTCCAGGCCATCTCTTTTTAAGGCTTAGCCGCGATGACCGCCGCCACCCTGTCCGGGGCGTCCACCACGCCGCCGCCGCCGGCGGCGATTGTTGTCGCCACCGGGGCCGCGTCCACCGCCCTGATTCTGGCCAGCCGGAGCCGGAGCAGCGCCATCCGCGCGGTTGAAGTTCGGCTCGTTCTCCTCGTCGATCTCCTCGCCTTCCTCGTCCTCGAAGTCGTCACCGCCTTCGATCAGGATCGTGCTCTGGTTCGACCGCGGCTGCCGCTCGTCAAATTCGTTGCGCTCACCGCGCGAACGCGACGGCGCAGGCTGCGCGGGCGCTTCGCTCTCTTCTTCCGCCGGTTCCACCGGTGCCCCTTGCGCGGCGGCCAGCTTGGCCTTCTGCTCCTTGATGAGCGCCTTGCGGCTGAGCTTGATGCGATTGCCTTCAAGCGCCAGAACCTTCACCATCACCTGGTCGCCTTCGCGCAGCTCGTCCTTCACGTCCTTCACGCGGTGCTCGGCAATCTCCGAGATGTGCAGCAGGCCGTCGGTGCCGGGGAAGATCTCGACAAACGCGCCGAACTCCGCCAGGCGAACCACCTTGCCCAGGTAAGTCTTGCCCACCTCCGGCACAGCGGTGATGTCGTTAATCATCGCCAGCGCACGCTTCAGGCCGTCGGCGTCCGAGGAAGCCACGGAAACGCGCCCCGTGTCATCGACATCGATCTTCGCGCCCGTCTGCTCCACAATGCCGCGGATCGTCGCCCCGCCCTTGCCGATCAGGTCGCGGATCTTGTCCGTCGGAATCTGCACGGTCTCGATGCGCGGAGCGTACTTCGAGCGCTCCGTGCGCGGTCCGTCGATCACCGCATCCATCTTGTCCAGCAGGAAGACGCGTCCCTGCCGCGCCTGCTCCATCGCTTCCTGCAGAATCTGCCGCGTCAGCCCGCCAATCTTGATGTCCATCTGCAGCGCGGTAATGCCCTTGCGCGTTCCGGCCACCTTGAAGTCCATGTCGCCGTAATGGTCTTCCGCGCCGGCAATGTCGGTCAGGATGGCGTAATCGTCGCCTTCCTTCACCAGTCCCATCGCCACGCCCGCCACCGCGCCCTTGAGCTTGATGCCCGCGTCATAGAGCGCCAGGCTCGCGCCGCAGACCGAAGCCATCGACGAGGAACCGTTCGACTCCAGAATGTCCGAAACCACGCGGTAGGAGTACGGCGATTCTTCCGTCGGCGGAAGCACGGCCGAAATCGCCCGCTCGGCCAGCGCGCCGTGGCCCACTTCGCGCCGTCCCACGCCGGTCATACGTCCAGTTTCCCCAACGCTGAACGGCGGAAAATTATAGTGAAGCATGAAGTTTTTCTTCTGCTCGCCCTCATAAGTCTCCAGCCGCTGCCCGTCGTCGGCAGTGCCGAGCGTGGCCGTGACAAGAGCCTGCGTCTCGCCGCGCGTAAACAGCGCCGAGCCGTGCGTGCGCGGCAGAACGCCGGTCTCAATGCTGATCGGCCGAATCTCGTCAAAGGCGCGGCGGTCGGGACGGATGCGCTCCTTCGTCACCTGCTCGCGGAAGGTGCGCTCGCGCAGCAGCTCATAGTAGTGGCTGAGCTTCTTCTTCGCGCCGGTCGCATCGTCGGCGGGAATCTCCGCAGCCAGCTCGTCCTTGATCTGCTTCACCAGCGCGTAGCTTTCGGTCTTGGCGTGCGCCTTGGTGTCCAGCGCATCCCGCAGCCTCTCGCCGATCTTCGCCGTGAGCTCGTTGTAATAGCCCTCGTCGAACTCCGGCGCCGCAAACGCGCGCTTGGTCTTGCCGTACTTGGCAACAAGCTCCTCGATCGCGGCAACGATCTTCCGGATCTCGCCGTGCGCGAACTCGATGGCCTCCAGAATGACCGCTTCCGACTCTTCCTTCGCGCCGGCCTCGATCATCACAATGCCGTCCTTGTGGCCGACAACCATGATGTTGAGCGTGGAACTGGACCGCTCGGCATAAGTGGGGTTAATCACCAGCTCGCCGTTCACGCGTCCCACGCGCACCGCGCCCACCGTCGCGCCAAACGGAATATCCGAAAGCGCCACGGCGGCCGCAGCGGCATTGATGGCCACCACGTCGGGATCGTTTTCCTTATCCGCAGAGAAAACCAAGGCAATCACTTGTGTCTCGTTGCGGAAGCCCTCTGGAAACAGAGGGCGAATGGGGCGGTCGATCTGGCGAGCGGTCAGGATCTCCTTTTCGCTCGGCCGTCCTTCCCGCTTGATAAAGCCGCCGGGGATGCGGCCTCCGGCGTAAGTATACTCGCGGTAATCCACCGTGAGAGGGAAGAAATCGATTCCTTCACGTGGATCGGGCGATGCAACGGCCGTGGACAAAACAACGCTTTCGCCCAGGGTCACAAGGGCCGCGCCCGAGGCCTGCTTGGCCATGCGCCCGGTCTCAAAGACCAGGCGCTTGCCGCCGGCAAGCTCGACGGCTACTTCATGCTTGGTAGACATAGATAGTCCTCTTTTCTTTTTCTGCTTGGGAAACTTGGGAAATGGATCGATGGAATGCGCCCGCCCATGCCATCGGAACGCGGCTGAACGAGCCGCACATCGCGCGGAGAGCTGTGCGCGCGCAAAGCGGACGAATCCGCCTCCCGCTTTGCGGCAAAAGCTCGCAGGATACACCGCGGCCCGGGTCTCTGAGGGAAACCAGGGCCGGGACCAATCCGCGGTCTGGGTGCTTCCGGATCAAGGTTGGCTTTCTGAGGGTTACTTGCGGATTCCGAGCTTGCCGATCACGTCGCGGTAGCGGTCGGTGTCGTGTGTCTTCAGGTAATCCAACAGGCGGCGGCGCTTGCTGACCAGCATCAGGAGGCCACGGCGCGATGCGTGATCCTTCTTGTGGGTCTTGAAGTGCTCGGTCAGCTCGCCAATCCGCGTGCTCAGAATCGCGATCTGGACTTCGGGCGAGCCGGTGTCCGTCGCGTGGGTGCGGAAGCGTTCAATCAGGTCGGTTTTCTTTTGAGTCGCCAGCACGGCGTGTGTTACTCCTCTTACGTTCTCAGTCCACTCTCAAGTGTCTACTCCGAGAGTACCATGAAACACGCCTGCGGCAAAGTGCAAAGAACTGCGAACGGAGATCGCAAGTCCTGATGCTTCAACAGGCTCCGTGCGCTCGGATCACAATCAAATCCAAACGTCATTCGGCGCGGTGCGCTCGCTGGCTTCCTCGCCGGTGTTTTTCACCCCGCGCGGCTCGATCAGCATCAGCTTGACCTCGCGCTCGGCAAACGGCTTGTGCTCCACGCCTTTGGGAACCACAAAAAGCTCGCCGGGCCCCAGCGTCACCGCGCCATCCCGGAAGTCGATGCGCAGCGCGCCTTCAAGGACAAAAAACGCCTCATCCGTCGCCGGATGGTCATGCCAGAGAAAATCCCCCTCAAGCCGGACAATCTTGAACTGGTAATCGTTCATCTCCGCAATGACCTTCGGGGTCCATTGCTCCTGAAACAGCCCGAATTTCTGAGCGAGATTGATCGCCGAATACGCCATGCCACCTCCGGTCGTTCGTAAGACGCACCAAAAAGACCGGACGATTCATAAAGTCTCACTGGGAACCGCCCGGCGCCTGTGCCTCGTCCCCCACCCAGTAATTCGCCCGCGCCACAATCCGCATCGGCGACTTGTACTCATACGCCAGGCTCACCTTCAGCGTATGCAGTCCCGGCGCCGGGTCCGACGGGCTGAAGGTCAGCAGGTACCGGTTGCGCGTATGCCTGGCCGCATCCAGAATCCGCTGCTCGAAGCGCTTGTCCGTGGTAAAGGTCGTGTACTCCCCGCCGCTCAGCTCGGCAATCTCCTTCGTCACGTTCTTCTTCATCGCCTGCGCAATCATCACCAGGCTCGAAACCATGTTCATCGTGCGCACGTCGTCCTGGTCGGCCGCGTCGTGCAGAAACTCCGCCCGCGCCGGCGAAAACGAGACAGTGAGAATCAGCACGTCCGACCGCCCGATCTTGCGAATCAGCGCATCGACCTTCGTATGCCTGCTCCCGTGGTCGCGCGCCTGGCTGATGAGCAGCAGCACGCGCCGGTACTCGCGCGGCTCCGTGTTCAGCAGATCGACGGCATAGCTCACCGTGTCCAGGATCGCGTCCCCGCCGTCGCCCGGCTCCATGCGCTTCAGGCTGTCGTTCAGCTCATCGCTCGAATGCGTAAAGTCGTGCAGCAGGTGCGGCACGGAATCAAAGCCCACCAGCGCAGCCTGGCTGCGGCCATCGCTCAGAAACGTATCCAGCAGCGGAGCCAGCCGCATGAACTTGTCGAATTCGAGCACGCTCATCCCGCCCTGCTCCACGGCCACCACAAGCGCAACCGGCGCCGTGTCCATCTCTTCCTGCACGTGAACCTTCTGCGGCACGCCGTTGTCCGTCACCACAAAATCCTTGCCCGTAAGCCCATAAACCACCTCGCCGTCATGCCTCTCCACCAGCGTGGGAACCAGGACCTCCTTGGTGGTCACCCTGAGCGTGGGCTGATCCGGATTCGGCAGCGGCAGCGGCGGCTCGGCCGGCGGAATCTGCTGCGCGTGCGCGATGGCGGCCAGCGCAAAACAGGCGAGAAGCGCCGCGGGAAGTCGGCGCGAAAAAAGATTGGGCAACGGCCCGAACAGCCTCATTGAGTTCATTGTATGCGGAAGCCGGAGTCGGCGAGATGATTGGGGAGTGGGTCAGTTTGAATCTGTTTTGAAAGGGCACGGCTTTAGTCGTGCCGAATCTGTTGCGTAAGAAATTAGGCTTTAGCCCCTGTTTCCAAACTGCCCCACTACCGGTTATCGCGCAGCCTGAAAGCGCACGCTGCGCATCACCGCGTCGAGCTGGTTGCGCAGCTCCTGCATTTGCTCGCGGGGCAACGGCTTATACCTCGTCTCGTCGCCGGCATAAGTAAAAATGGATTCATCGAACAAAAAGCACCGGCCGCCGCGAAACGTTGCATAACTCTCGCCCTCAGCTTCATGATTCATGTTCCCGCCGTCGCCGGGACGGACGGAATACCGCGCATAAGAAACGCCGCGCAGCGGGATGGTCTCCACCGGGTGCTGGTGATCGTCGGCAACATTGTCCACACGCTTGCGGCAAGCCTCTGCATTGACTTCCGGCACTTCGTTGTAGACAAACTGCACGCCGTCAAGGTTGGTTCCGGCATAGGCACCGGGCCTTCCCCACGCCTTAAAGCCTACCTTTGCGCGGTACGGAACCGGATCGCCATTCGCAGCCCTAAATGCAACATCCGTGTTGTAAAAGGCAAGATCTGATCCGCCGCTCCACGCCGCCGGATAAGAAAAGCTCACGCCCGTCTGCGCGTCGTGAAAGCTCTTGAGCGATTGCGTATCTCCAAAGCGCACGCTGCGCATCACCGCATCGAGTTGTTTGCGGAGCTGCACCACCTGCTCGCTGCTCATATCCAGGTGCTTCACTCCATCCGCAGTCAGGTTGAAAAAATGAATGGACTCCTCAAACAGAAAGCACTGCCCGCCGCGGAATACGGAGTAAATCTCGCGGCTCACGCCATGACCGAGCCCCGCATCGCCGCCGGAGTAGTGCGTGTACACCACTCCGCGCAGCCGAACCGTATCGATCTTGGACTCATCGCCTACATGATCCATGACGAATCCGCGGCAGGCAGCCGCATCCGCGTCCGGAACTTCGTTGTACACAAATTGCACGCCGTTGAGATTGGTGCCGGCGTAAGGCCCATGCTTTGCATCCACCACGAAGCCTACTTTAGCCCGTGGCGGAATCGTCCCGCTTTTTTCGTCGAATGTTGTGATCGCGGAACCAAGATAAAACAAAACATCCGCCCCATCGCTCCACGCCGCCGGATAAGAAAAACTTACACCCGTCTGCGCATCATGAAAGCTCTTGAGCGACTGAGCCCTGCTAACGAATGAGGCAAACAGGAAAGACGCGCAAAGCAGTGTTTGAACTCGCACGTCCCACTTCCCTCCCACGAACTACGGTGTCTCACTGCGGCTTGGTGGTTGGACTTCCCGGCACAGCAAAGGGTTTGTAAAGATCATTGGGTTTGTTGGTTTGCGTTGTGGGCGTAGCCGGCGGCTGCGCAACCAGCGGCTTCGCCGCATCGATCGCATCGCGCAGCGCATAAAAAGCCGGCACAGGCCGCAGATCGTCATCAAAAGGCAGCGGATGCTGCCACGCGCCATCCGGCCGCCGCGCCCACGGCTCCTTCGATTGATTGATCCACGAATGCGCGCTGGTAATCCCCCACGTCAGCAGCACAGGCACATTCGGCTCCGCAAGCACCATGCGCGGATAATCGCGATACACCGCAGCCACGGCCGCATCCTGCAAATCCGGCGAGCCCGGCAGCTTGTGCGCGTTCACATCGAGCTCCGTGATGTAAGCCTCAAGCCCCAGCGTACGCGCCTCGCGAATGAAAGCGATCAACCCCGCGCCCGGCTGCGGCGGCGTAGCCTGCAAATGGCTCTGAATCCCCACAGCCTGAATCGGAACGCCGCGCGCCTTGAAGCGCCGCAGCAGCATCAGCACATACGCGCGCTTCGCCGTCTCTTCCGGCGTATCCAGCTCGATGCCGTAATCGTTGTAAGTCAGCTTCGCCGCCGGATCGGCCTCCGCAGCGGTCTTGTAAGCAATCTCCAGGTACTCCGGCCCAATCAGCTCCAGCCACGGCGACTTGCGCAGCCCATCGCCGCGCCCGTCTTTCGGTTCAATCGCCTCATTCACAACATCCCAGCTATGGATGCGCCCGCGATAACGCCCCGCAACGGTGCGAATGTGCTCGACCAGCAGTTGCCGCGCATTCTCTTTCGTCGCCGTCGTCTTGAACCAGCCGGGAAGGCTCTCATGCCAGCAGAGATTATGCCCGCGCACCTTCTGCCCGGCCAGCTCCGCAAAGCGCATCAGCTTATCGGCACGGTTGAAGTCGAAAACCGCAGGCGCCGGCCGCAGCGCAGCCCACTTCATCGCATTTTCAGCCACAAGAATATTCGCCTGCTCCGCAATCAGCCGCGTATAAGCGTCCGTCGTGGTGCCGGCTGCAAAGCCATCCACATCCAACAGCTCGGGAACCACCGCCGCACCGTACAACATTCCCCGCGCCGCCGCATGGGCTCGCAACGACGCAGCGCCGCTGAACTCCACGCTCTCATCCGCGCACAGCCAGCGCGGAACAAGCGCCGCGCCGCCCGCAGCCAGAGCGGCCTTCGCAAGCTCCCGGCGCGTCAGCCAATGCACAGCCTTCGCGGAATCCTTCACGCACTCTCCTTTCAGGATTTGCGTTGCGCCTCGCGCTGCACGCTTCCCGTCCACAAGAGAAACCGCACCAGCTCCCATCGCTCGGCCCAGAAAAAG
>JASHPD010000210.1 GCA_030038315.1 Acidobacteriaceae bacterium | reverse complement strand
CTCCGACTCGATCAGCTCCTGGAAGGCGGGCATGGCGCGCAGCGCGGCGAACTCGTTATCCTCGACGAGCTTTTTGGGGCTGGTAAAGCCCTCATTGAGCGCCATGCGCAGATACTCGATAGCCTGCTTTTTTTCGCCGGCCAGCAGGCAGCCTTTGGCCATGAAGTAATTCATCGCGCCACGGTCCTGCTCGCTGGTGGGGTTTTCGACGCGCATCCCGGCGGAGGTGGAGAAGATCTGCGGATCGATGGCCAGCGCCGCGCGATACTCCTCCCATCCCTTCGTGTACTTGCGCGCGGAGATGTACGCCGTGCCGAGGTTTTTGTGAAAGAGCGCCGAGCGGGAGTCGAGCTTGATGGCCCGGCGGTAGAGTTTTTCCGCCTTCCTGTAATCCCGCGCGGCCATTTCGAGCGAGCCGATATTGTTGATGACCGAGCCGTTCTTCGGATCGAGCCGGCGGGCCTTGTCGTAGCAGCGCCGCGCGGCCGTGTTGTCGAAGAGCATCTCGTAGGCGATGCCCATCTTGTTCCACACGCCGGCGCTGTCGAGCGGCGCCTGCTCATAGGCGGCGATGGCGGCCTGGTATTGCCTGCGGGCCAGCAGGGAGTCGGCGTGGTTCTCGGCCGCGGACTCGACGGGCTCCCGCGGCGCGGCACTGGCCTCCTGCGCCGGCGGCGGCAACAGGAGGATGGGGATGGAGGCGCGGGCCTCTTCAAGATTCTGGCTGTGGAGGGGAAGCGATTCAGCGGCAAGGGCGACAACGGCCAGAAGCACGGCCTCAAAGCGAAGCACGGAGATGGAATTCATGGTGTCCTCCTGACTGCACGAAGGAACGGCAAAAATTATAGTCCCAAAGGATGAGCCTTGGCACACAAATTCGTGCGGGCAGCGGGAGTAAACTGGCAGGAGCGGAGGGAGGCGCACCGCGATCGCCACGGCTGCCAGCTTAGAAACGGCAACTGCGCTTCGGGGGCGTTTTCACGCCGCGCGCCGGCGCACGCTGGAGCTTGTTGCCCCGCTCACGCCCGAGGACATGATGGTGCAGTCCTGCGCCGAGGCCTCGCCGGCCAAATGGCACCTGGCGCATACGGCGTGGTTCTTTGAGTCCTTCCTTTTGCGCGAGTTTCTGCCCGGTTATCGCGTCTTCCATCCGGATTTCGCGTGGCTCTTCAACAGCTACTACCAGTCCTTTGCGGCGTTTCCTGAGAAGCGCCTGCGCGCGTCGTTTTCGCGGCCCGCGCTCAGTGAGATTCTTGCTTTCCGCGCGTATGTCGATGCAGGGATTGAGCGGCTGCTTGAAACCAATCCCGATCCGGAAGCGCTGCGGCGCATCGAGCTGGGCGTGAATCATGAGGAGCAGCATCAGGAGCTGATCCTGACCGACATTCTGCACGCCTTTTTCACCAATCCGCTGCGGCCGGCCTACAAACCGGAAGCGCCGGAACAAAAATTTACTGTGAATTCCGCGCCGGCAGAGCCGATGGAGTTTGTGCGTATCGACGGCGGCCTGCACGAGATTGGCCATTTCGGCTCCGGTTTCTGCTTCGACAACGAGCTTGCGCGCCATCGCGTGTGGCTTGAGTCGTTTGACGTAGCCAACCGGCTGGTGACCTGCGGCGAATTCGCCGAGTTTATCGCCGACGGCGGTTATCGGCGTCCCGAATTGTGGCTCTCCGACGGCTGGGACGCCATGCAGGCCAGCGGCTGGCACGCGCCTTTATTTTGGAGCGGCGAAACGGATGCCTGGCGCATCTTTACTCTGGCGGGCGAGATGGAGCTTGCCCGCGTGAAGGATGCGCCCGTGAGCCACGTAAGTTTTTATGAAGCCGAAGCCTACGCCCGCTGGGCCGGTTGCCGGCTGCCCACGGAGTTCGAGTGGGAGGTCGCGGCGCGGCATCAACCGGTTGTGGGGAATCTTCTGGAAAACGGTTCGCTGCGTCCACTTCCCCAGGCGGATTCCGTCCAAAACCAGTGCGAAGCGAATCACAGCGCGGCAAACTGCTGCGCTGTGGAAAACGCAAGGCGCCCTTTGCACGTCTATGGGGATTGCTGGCAGTGGACGGCAAGCGCCTATCTGCCCTACCCTGGCTTTCGGCCATTGGAGGGCTCGCTGGGCGAGTACAACGGTAAGTTTATGAGTGGAAAAATGGTTTTACGCGGAGGGTCGTGTTGCACCCCCGCCTGTCATATTCGGGCCAGTTATCGCAATTTTTTCGCTCCGGAAACGCGCTGGCAATTTTCCGGGATTCGATTGGCGACAGGACAATCCTCTGCGGAGGAAACCGCATCCTAGGGTCTCGATGACAACACTTGCTTTTCCCCCTGTAAGCGATTTGGCCAACCCTTTTCTGGCCGCGCCCAAACCCCCAACCGTCGCGCCGGAGGTGGCCGCCGCTGTCACCCAAGGTTTGCTTTCCCATCCCAAAACCCTGCCCGCGTGGCTCTTTTATGACGAGGCGGGGTCGCGCCTCTTCGACAAAATCACGGCGCTGCCGGAGTATTACCTCACGCGCACGGAGCGCGCTATTTTTCTGGAGTTCGCGGGCGAGATTATCGAGCGCGCGGCGGAAGGCCACGCCTTGCAGATGATCGAGCTTGGCGCGGGCTCCTGCGAGAAGACGCGCATCCTGCTCGCCGCCGCCGCCGAGCGGCAGGACACGGTGCTTTACGAGCCCGTCGATGTCTCCGCGGCTCCGCTCGAAGCGGCGCGCGAGCGCATCGAGCGCGAGATCTCCGGCGTGCTGGTTGCGCCGCGCGTGGCGGACTATGTGCGCGACCTTGCGCATGAGGCGCCGCTCTCCGGCGAGCGGCGCCTCGTGCTCTACATCGGCTCAAGCATCGGCAACTTCGAGCCGTGCGCCGCGCGGGAATTGTTGATGAAAATCCGCGCCACGCTTGCGCCGGGCGATGCACTGCTGCTGGGCGTCGACCTGGTCAAGGACCGGATGCTGCTCCACGCGGCTTACAATGACGCCTCCGGCGTGACGGAGGCCTTCAACCGCAACCTGCTGCACCGGCTCAACCGCGAGCTGGGCGCGAACTTCAAGCCCGGGCTCTTTGCGCATCGCGCCGTGTGGAATGCCGCCGAGTCGCGCGTGGAGATGCACCTCGAAAGCCGCCTGCGGCAGATGGTGTCGATCTCCGGGATTGACGCTCTGATGGAGTTCGAAGCCGGCGAGACCATCCACACGGAGAACAGCTACAAGTACCATCCCGGCGAGGCCGAGTCGATGCTCCAGGCGGCTGGCTTTGCTCCCGCGCAGACGTGGACCGACGCGCGCGGCTGGTTTGCGGTAGCGCTCGGCCGCGCGGCGTGAATCCATGCGCGTCTTCCGCAGTATCGCTGCTGCGGAAGACGCGTTCATGCTTCGGCGGGAAGCACTGTTGCGCGGCGGCGCAGCACCCAGAGCAGAATGCCCGCAATCGCCCAGCATGTGCCGGCGATGCGCGCCAGCGGGCCAAGGCTGATCCACAGGCCGAAGCAGGTCAAAAGCCCGCCGAGCGAGAGCAGCATCCCGAACCACTGGCGCATTCCGCCATGCCGCCACAGGCGCAGCATGGCGGCGAGATTCACGCCCATGAAGGCCAGCAGCGCGCCATAGTTCAGCAGCTCCGTGCCGAGCTGATAGCTGAAGACCAGCGAGCCGGCAAGGCAGACGGCTCCGATGAGCAGCACGTTGTTGCGCGGAATGTGATTCCTCTTGTCCACTGCGGCAAAGAAGCGTTTGGGCAGCGCGCCGTCCTGGCCCATCGCGTAGAGCAGCCGCGCCGCGCCAAGCTGCGAGGCCATGCCGGAGCCCACGTTGGCCAGCAGCAGCGCGCTGTTGACGATGAGAAAAAGAATCGGCCCGCCCATGCGGCCGGAGACATGCACGTAAGCGGTGTCGAGATCGGGGAAGGCGAGCCCGCGCGGCCACACCAACTGCGCGACATAGACCTCAATGCTGGCCAGGATGCCGGTGATGAGGCAGGTGAGCACGATGGCGCGCGGCACGCTGTGCGCCGGGTCTTTGGCTTCGTCGGTCAGCGTGGAGATGCCGTCGAAGCCGATGTAGGTGAGCACGGCGATCGAGGTGCCGCGCAGCAGACCGTGGGTGTTGAAGGTTGCCGGATCGTAGAACGGCGTGAGGAAAAAAGCCGCGTGCGGGTGCGAGAGATGCAGCAGCCATCGCGCCGCCGCAATGAGCACCAGCACGATGACGATGCCCAGCGCGGCGGCCATGCCGGCGTTGATGCGCGCCGATGTTTCCACGCCGTTGCAGTTGAGCACGGTGAAGAAGATGGCGAAGAAAATTGCGACGGCGAAGTACGGCACGCCGGGCAGAAAATTCATCACCGCGCGGCTGCACCAGATGGTGCAGATGAGCGGATTGAGCACGTAGTCCATCACCAGGCACCAGCCGGTGATGTAGCCAAGGCTCGGATGAATCTCCCTGCCGACGTAGAGAAACGCCGAGCCGCCGTGCGGATAAGCGCGCGCCATGCGACCGTAGCTGATCGAGGTGAAGAGCATGGCCACCATCGCCAGCAGGATCGCCGTGACGACGTGGCCATTCGCTTCGTGATAAATGACGCCGAAGCTCGGCATGGGCGCCGTGGGCTGGATGAGCACGATGCCATACAGCACCAGGTCCCGGAAGCGCAGGCTGCGCCGCAGCCCGGCTTCTTCAACCGCTCCCTGTCCAGCCGCGCTCATTCGCCTCCTTTAGCGGAAGCGGTGACTGTTTGCGGCGTCAGCGCAATCGGCGCGATATTCCATCCATCCACATGCACTGTGAAGCTGTCCGGCGCATCGTCGGGAAGCTGCGCGGTGAGCGTCTCGTCTTCGCCGGGCACAAGCTCGATCCAGTTATCCGACCAGAAGACCGGCGCGATCAGGTCGTCGCTTGTTGTGCGCACCGCCGCGTGAACCTGGAAGGCCAGCTCCTGCTGCGAGTTTTTGAGATGCAGATGCAGCACGCGTCCCTGCGCGGTCTTTTCCACTTCTGCTGTTGCCTCCACCTGCGCCTGCGGCAGGCTTGCCAGCGCGGTCAGGTCTTCATGCCGCTCGGCCGGCGTGTGCGTGTAATCCGTGAGCGGCCAGTCGAAGGTGGTCAGTGTGCCCGGAACCCAGTAGAAGTTATGGCTGACTACGCGGCCCGCATCATCGGTGAGCGTGAGGTCGATGAAGAAGATGCGCTCCGGTCCCTGGTACAGCGCCTGGGGAATCTCAAAGACGCGCTGCACGCTGTCCGATGCGATGTTCAGCGTGGTTTCCGCTTTGTACAGCTCATTCCAATGAATGCCGTGCACGCTTACGCTCGCGTGCAGGCCATGCGCGGGATGGTACGTGCTGTTCACCACTTCAATCGAAAGGTCGTCGTAGGAATACTGAATGTGCAGCGGCTCGCAGGCTTTGCGCACAGCGAAATATCCCGCGCCCGTATCGAGATAGTAGTCGTACAGATGCCAGATCATCGACGGCCAGGCATTGTTCAGCATCCACTGAATCACGCCCGTCGAGGTGTATTTGTTTTTGCTATAGGCCTCGAACATCGCGCGCTCGGAGTCATACTCCATCGTCTGCGCAATGCGCGTATACTCGGCGGCCGAGTGCGGCTCGGCATAGACGGCGGCCATCGCTTCATTGAAGACCTTGAGCGTTTTGAAGCCGCCGCCGCCGTCGTGATAGCTCCACGTTTCGCTCGGCGGCCAGGCTTCGGGATCGGGAAGGAATTTTTTGCGGCTGGCCAGCGAAGGAATCGCCGGACCGGGGCTTGTCTCCGTGTTGAAGCCGAATCCGCCGCCGTTCTGCTTGTCCACGTACCAGTAGCTCGGCGCAACGTAGTCATACGGCCCGCTCATCTTCACGCCGCTTGGGCCGGAGTTCACCGTGTCTGTTCCCGATGCCGACGCGAGAATGGGATTGGGCCAGTGCGTCTCGGCCTCCACGTCGAGATACGCCTTCTCGACATTGGCCGGCGGCGCGTTGTCGCTGCCGTTGAGCCACACCAGCAGGCTGGGATGCGAGCGCAGGCGCAGCATCTGCGAGCGCAGCGAAGCCGTGGCGATGGCCAGGTCTTGCGGCGTCCACGTCTTCCAGTGCTCCCAGTGGTCGCAGCAGCACCAGCCAAGCATCACCAGAACTCCCTGCTGGTCGGCGAGATGAAAGAACGCGTCGGTATCGAGCTTGCCTTCGAGGCGAATGGTGTTCAGGTGCATGGCGCGCACCAGCGCGAACTGCTCGCGCAGCCTGTGCTCATCGGTGCGCAGCAGCATGTCCTGGCTCCAGCCCGCGCCGCGAATCAGGATCGGCTTGCCGTTGATGCGGAAGAGCCGCGCGCCGCCGGCCGTCAGCTCGGAGGTGATCTCGCGGAAGCCGAAATCGACGGTCTGCTCGTCGGACTGGACGCCGTTGACAGAAAAGCTCATCGACAGTTGTTCGAGATGCGGCGCGCCCATCTGCGCGGGCCACCACGGCGTGGGGTTGTGCACGTGCAACTGCGCGAATTTCTCCGGCGTGAAGGCGACGGTTCTGTCTTCATGCGCGGCAAGCTCGACCGGCTGCTCGAAAGGAATGCCGGCGGCGGAGCCGGAGACAACGCCTTTCACCGCATGGTCCGCGGCGTTGTGCAGCTCGGCATAGATGGTCAGGTCGGCAATCGAGAGCGAATCGTCTTCAAAGTGCGTGACGGCCATCGGCGAGCGCAGCGTGACCGCGCCGGTGGTTGCAAGATTCACATCGCCCCACAGGCCCATGTCCTTATCCGGCGGGCAGGGGTTCCAGTCCACCCAGTTGATGCCGAGATCTTTTTCGGTGGGTGCGAAAGTCTCGACGGCCAGCACGTTGCGCGCGCCGGGATGGATGTAATCCGTCACATCGAAGTCGTACGTGCGATAGGCTCCGGCCACCGTCGAGCCGTCGGCGATGCGATGGCCGTTGATCCACACTTCACCGCGATAATTGATGCCGCCGAAGTGAATCCATGTTCTCTTGTCGTGTGCAGCCTGCGCCGGCGCGGCAAACTCCGTGCGATACCACCATCCGCAGCGATAGGGGCTGTCCTTCGGCATGGGCAGATTGGAAAAGTTGTACCCGATTGGATAGTCCGTGCCGGGAATCCTGCGCAGGTTCATGCCGAAGTATGGATCTGGCACGAGCTTGCCGGCCACCTGCGCGGCCAGCACCGTGCTTGGCACGCTGACCTTTTGCCAGGCTGCAACATCGAAGCCCGGCGCGGAGATTGCCGCGCCGGCCGCGTTCAGCTTGCAGGCCGATTGCAGCCGCCACCCATCCCTGAGCGGGGTTATGTCTTTCGCGTTCGCGGCAGCCGCGGGCAACAACAGCGCGGCCAGAATTGCCAATCCCCATCCTCGCTTCATCGCAGTGAAGCCTCCTTCTTCGATCGCGTCTTCGATTGCAGTGTGAATTGCGCAGCAGGCGGCGCCGTGGACATGCGCACCACCAGCTCCGGTTGCGTTTTGTGCAGTTGCGCCTTGCCGGGCGCGGCGGATCGGATGGCGCGCAGCACGCACTCCGCGGCTTCGAGGCCCATCTCGCGCAGCGGCTGGCGGATGGTGGTCATTGCCGGCGTGGCCACTTCCGAGGGCAGCACGTCGTCAAAGCCCATCACGGAGCAGTCCTGCGGCACGCGCACTCCGCCTTCGGTGAGTCCGCGCACTACGCCGAGTGCGGTCAGGTCGTCAAAGGCCAGCACCGCGCTGAATGGCCGGCCCGACTTGAGCATCTGCCGCGCGCAGTGCGTGCCGCCTTCAAAACCGGAGGCCGGTCCCGCAACGCCGGGAAGCTCGAAGACGAGCTGCTCGTCGAGCTTCATGCCGGTCTCCGCGACCACGCGCCTGATCCCCGCCCAGCGCGGCTCGCTGTCGCACATCTCTTCCGGCCCGCGGATGACGGCGATGTGCCGATGGCCAAGCTCGTAAAGATGGCGCGCGGCAAGCGCGCCGCCGGCTTCGTTGTCCACCAGGATTGAGCTGATCTCGCGCGCCGTCAGGTCGCGGCCCACAATCAGGATGGGCACGTTGTTCTTGCGGATGTCGCCGAGAAGATTCGTTTCTTCAAAGACCCAGCTTGCCAGCACGATCACCGCTTCCGTGCGCCGCTCGATCAGCGTGTGCAGGTAGCTGTCGAAGAGCTTGCGCTGCGCCTGCGCGTCCATCACCAGCGGCATGTAGCCGGATTTGTGCGCGCCCTCCTGAATGCCGCGCATCAGCGGGACGCAGAAAGGGTCGGAGAGATCGAAGGCCAGGATGCCGAGCGTCATGGTGCGCCGCCGCCGCAGGCTGCGCGCGTAGGCGTCGGGATGGTAGCCGAGCCGGCGCGCAATGGCGCGGATATGCGCGCGCGTCTTTTCGGCCACGTTCTGCGAGAGCGGCGCTTCGCTCAGCACGATCGAGACCGTGGAGACGGAAAAACCGCTGGCGCGCGCAATGTCGAGCAGAGTCACGTGTCCGCTTTTTCGCTGGCCCACTCGTTGCCTCCCTCCGGCGCGATCAAAAAGCACGGAGAATTTTTATTGACACCTTATCGAATCGGACCTATAGTTCGCTAAAACAAGTTGTTCAAACGTTTCAATCAATATAATCCCGGAGGCCCGAGATGAGAACTGAAAAATTAAGCAAAGGGTTTTTCCTCAGGCGATTCTGTTGCCTGATCCTTCTTGCTGCAGCTTCGCACTTCGCCCTTGCGCAGGCCGGCCGCGGCGGCATCAGCGGCCTCGTCGCGGACTCGACCGGCGCCATCATCCCCGGCGCAACGGTCACTGCAAAGGACGTGGAGACCGGCTCGCAGCTTACCGCCAGGAGCACCGCCGCGGGTCTTTATTCCTTCGTCTCGCTCGCGCCCGGCCGTTATGACGTCTCCGTCAGGGTTCCGGGCTTTGCAACACTGGTGCAGAAAAACGTGATCGTCAGCGTAGACCAGACCACCACGCTCAACCTTGCGCTCAAGGTCGGCTCCGTCAATCAGGTAGTCACGGTGACGGAGACGACGGCGCTTGTCGATACCAGCAATTCGACGGTCGGCCAGCTCATCAACGCCGCGACCATCGACCGCGTGCCGCTGCTGACGCGCAACGTCTACGACCTGATCCAGTTGAGCTCCGGCGTTACGCCCGCCAACGGCGCGCCCAACTCGTCGAGCTCCTACGACATCGAGAACATCTCCACCGGACGGCCCAACATCGACGTTTCTTCTTACACCGTGAACGGGGCCATCGTCGGCTCCATCTACTACATGGTGGACGGCAGCCCGATCGGCGTGGCGGAAAACAACGCCGCCGCGATTCTGCCCGCGATGGATCTCCCGGAAGACGCCGTGGATGAGGTGCGCGTGGAGACGCAGAACACGCCGGCCTCTTATCAGAGCGGCGCGGCGGGCGTCATCAGCGTGGCCACGAAATCCGGCACGGAGAAATTTCACGGCGATGCCTTCGGCGTCTTCCGCCCGGACATTCTTGCCTCCAACGAATACTTCAACAAGCAGTACGATCTCGAAAACGGCCTCGCCAACACGCCGCCCTCGTTCTATCGCTACCAGGAGGGCGCGGCCATCGGCGGCCCGCTGTGGCGCAGCAGGAAGCTCTTCTTCTTCGGCGACTACGAAGCCACGCAGCAGGAGCAGTATGACAGCTCGAACCGCTTTGTGGTGCCCACCACAGCCGAGCGCACGGGCGACTTTTCCGCCGATCCTTTCACCGTCTACGATCCCACGCAGCCCGATATCGCCAGCGGCCCGCTCGCCGGCACGCGCCAGCCGGTTACGAACAACGTCATCGCCAATCCCAGCTCGATTGCCGAGAAGTTTCTCGCCGAGATGCCCAAGTGCAACCTGAGCAACATCTCCGGCGTGGCCTGCGACACGGCATCCGACGACCTGACGCCGAACTTCTTTCTGCCCGGCCTCGATCCCACGACGGCGCAGAAATTCGATGTGCGCATCGACTGGAACAAGAGCGACCGCCAGCGCATCTTCGGCCGCTTTTCCTTCGATCGCCTGTTCACTTCCATGTTCAATTCCTTCGGAAACATGTGGGATCTCAACTACGCGCAGAACGTAACCAACGGGCGCAACATTCTCATCGCCGACGATCTCACGCTCAGCCCCACCACGGTGCTCAACCTGCGCTACTCCTTCACGCGCCACTATGAGAACCAGGGCGGCGATCCGCAGCAGGTGGGCTATGACATCACGCAGCTCGGCTTCCCCGCGTCGCTCGCCGCGCAGGAGGTCTACAAGCTGCTGCCCTTTGTGATCTTCAATGACAACGGCAGCGGCGTAGGCGGCACGGCGGATTACAACACCTTTCTCTACGCCAGCGAAAACAGCGATGCCAACGCGACGCTGACCAAGGTTGTGGGCAAGCACGAGCTCTCCGCCGGCTTCGAGTACATGAAGCGCTTGCTCAACGTGGGCCAGCCGCCCGCGCCGTCCGGCTCTTACGCCTTTGACATTACCGCCACTGACCAGACGACCAACACCGCCGTCGGCGGCAGCGATTTTGCATCCTTCCTCTTCGGCATGGGAACCGAGCCGGGCACCGAGTCCAACGACTATCCCAACTTCACCAAGGATCTCTTTGCCGCCGAAGCAAGCCCATATTATGCGGCCTTTATCGAAGACACCTGGCATCCGACTTCCACGTTCACGCTCACCGCGGGCCTGCGCTGGGACATCTTCGCAGGCAAGACCGAGCGGCACAACCGGCTGGAGTACTTCAATCCCACGGTGAGCGCCTCGGCCAGCGGTGTCAACTACACCGGCGCTGAAGTTTATGTCACGCCCGGCGCGCGCTCGCCCTTCACCACCAATCTCATGAACCTCGGCCCGCGCCTCGGCTTCTCCTGGCAGCCCGTGCAACACGTTGTCTTCCGCGGCGGAGCGGGCATTTACTACGGCCCAAGCCCGCAGATGGTCGGCTCGACCTCGCTCAACAGCGACGGCTACTCCACCAGCACCGAGTGGAACGCCACGCAATGGAACAACGACCCCAACACCATCGCCTATGACTGCGCCGTGCTCCAGGAAAATCCCTGCACCAGCCAGGGCAACACCGTCATCCTCAGTCCGCTCAGCAATCCATTCCCCAACGGCGTGGTGCAGCCCATCAGCAATCCCACGGGCCTGGCCAACAATCTCGGCATCACGCTCAACACCATGCTGCACTCGCAGCGCACGCCCGCTGTCTACAACTACAACCTCGGCTACCAGATCGAGCTCCCGCACGCGTTTGTCCTGAGCGCGGCTTACGTCGGCAGCCGCGGTCTCTTTTTGCCGCTCTCCGCTCTCGATATCAACCAGCTTGATCTGGCGACCCTTGCCAGGTACCAGACCGCGCTGATGAACCAGTCCGTGCCCAACCAGTGGGCCGCGATTCAGAATCCCACCAACGCCAACTACGGCTCTTCGACGGTGCCGCTCTGGGTTGCGGTGCAGCCGTTTCCGCAGTTCGGCAACGGCAGCTACGGCGCGGGCAACGGTATCAACGTGCACGGCTATCCCGGCGGCGATTCCGAATACAGCTCGCTGCAGACCAAGCTGCAGAAGCGCCTCACGCAGCATTTCACCACGCTTTCGAGCTTCACCTGGGCCAAGCTCATCACCGACGACGGCAACCCGCCGCTGGATTTTGTCGGCTCGCATCTCGGCGCGCCGCAGGATGCGCGCGACCTCCAGTACGAACATTCCGTCAGCCCGCAGGATGTAAAGTACCAGTTCACCGGACAGGCTTCGTATGACCTGCCCATCGGCAAGGGCCGCGCGCTTGCGCTCAACGGCGCGGGCAACGCCATCCTCGGCGGATGGACCCTCAACGGCATCTTTTACTGGAGCACCGGCGTTCCCATCGCTTCGCCCATCGTTGGCGCGGAGGATATCTATCTCAACCAGCGCCCCAACCTCGCCTGCGATCCGAGCAAAGGCGCGCCGCACAACGTCAACACCTGGTTCAACTACAACTGCTTTGTCATTCCCGCATCGAATTTCGTGGCCGGCAACGCGCCCGCATATCTCGATCACGTCCGCACCATGGGCGCGAAGGATCTCGACCTCTCTGTCTACAAGGCGTTTTCTTTCGGTGAGTCGAAAGAGCTGCGCATCGATATCTCTTCGTACAACATTGCCAACCGCGCGCAACTCGGAATGCCCAATGTGCCGGACATGACCACTGTGCTCTCAAACCCGTCCGCAGCCGCGCTCTTCGGCCAGATCACGAGCACCGTCAACTCACCGCGCCAGTTCCAGTTCGGCTCGCGCTTCACCTTCTGATCCGCGGCTCTCTGCGCCGGATCTCGAATCGTCTGCCCGCACCTCGAATGGAGACGCGGGCAGACGCGTTTTTGCGGCCAGGCCTCTAAAATAGTCTTTTGGACGATCCGCGAAAGACTTAGCCGCGAAAGATTCAGCCCGGCCTGCGCCGTGCCTGAGCTTGAAACGGCGCCGGCGCGGAGATCGTCTCCAGCACTCCCAGTAAAGGAAGCAACGACCTTGGCTTTGAATTGCGGCATCGTTGGCCTGCCCAACGTGGGCAAGAGCACTATCTTCAACGCACTCACCTCGGCCAAAGCCCAGGCGGCGAATTACCCCTTCTGCACCATC
>JASHPD010000209.1 GCA_030038315.1 Acidobacteriaceae bacterium | reverse complement strand
GATTTTCGCCGTACAGGCTGGCGCTTAGCCGGTGCTTTTCCGGGAATGATCCGCGGATTAGCTGCCTGGCCTGTCACGATCCGCACCAGACGGTGAGCCATGATGCGGCGTTCTACGATGCGAAGTGCCTGGCCTGCCACGGGGAACAGGCGCATCGGGTGGCTTCAACGGCTCCGATGGCTGTACCGAAAACCTGTCCGGTGGCCAAGAAGAATTGCGTGAGCTGCCACATGCCTAAGGTTGATTTGCCGGGTGGAAATCAGCAGTTTACCGATCACTTCATCCGGGTTGTGAAGTCGGGTGAGGCTTATCCTTACTAGTTTTCTACTCATTCTCTCCTGTTTGCTGTGGATGGCGGTCTTCTGGTCGTAGGTTACAGCGGCCGAGACAAATCGTTGATGGCAGCTCTATAGTGATGACCCACTCGTTCTGAAATCCAGTCAAATCCTGCTCGGTTGCAGCCATGTTTATGGTGCTCGGGGAGAGGGTCTTCAGTTTCGACTTAGCAGGATCGAGAACCCTATCATTCGGGGATGCAATCCCTACATGTCCCTAGACAACGCCAGACGCACAGGAGAAACAATACGTCAGCTATTCCTTGATGCCCGCCTGCATCTGCCACGGCGTGTCGTCATCCACAAGCGCATCCATTTCACGGAAGAAGAACAAAAGGGTTTATCCCAAGGCCTCGAAGGTGTGGAGAATGTCGAGCTCATTAAAATCAATGATGAGGAGTCAATCCGATTTCTCGCTTCAAAAGCTCAAGATGACAAGTTAGTGATCGATACATTTTCAATACCACGTGGTGCAGCGATTATCCTCGCTGACAATGCCGTCCTACTCTGGGTTCACGGCCATGCTCCCAGTGTCAAGAACCCTCGGTGCAAGTACGTTCAAGGGAAACGGAGCATTCCTGCTCCACTCTTTATTACGAGGTAGAAGTGCGCTCTTCAGCGAACAGCTTTGGTCTTCAATTAATAGACGTTTGCAGGTGGATGGCAAAGCGCGTAATCGAAAAACGCGATATTCCTAGGGGGTGTGCGCAGCCTTGTGGCGATACAAGAGAGGCGCCGATGCTACGGGGCTCTACTCCACCGTGACGGATTTGGCGAGGTTGCGGGGTTGATCGACGTCGGCTCCGCGGCGAACAGCGATGGAGTAGGCGAGCAGTTGCAGCGGGACAACTTCGAGAAGCGGCGCGAGCAGCTCGGGCGCGTGCGGGACAAAGATGGTGTGCTCCACCAGCGAGCCGATAATGGTGTCGCCCTCGGTGGCGATGGCGATAACGCGGCCCGAGCGCGCGGTAACCTCCTGAATGTTCGAGAGCGTCTTTTCGTAGCGCAGCTTTGAGGCAGGGTCGGATTCGTCGCGCGTGGCCAGGACGACGACGGGAAGCGACTCGTCGATGAGTGCGTTGGGGCCGTGCTTCATTTCACCGGCGGGATAGCCTTCCGCATGAATGTAGGAGATTTCCTTGAGCTTCAATGCGCCCTCGAGGGCAATGGGAAAATGAATGCCGCGGCCGAGGTAGAGAAAATCGTGCGCGCCGGAAAAGTGCGCAGCGAGCTTTTCGCATAGCTCCGCCGCGGGGCGCAGGATTTCTTCAATCTTGCCGGGAATTTTATTTAACTCTTCCATCAACGCAATGGATTGCTGCTCGCCGAGATGGCCGCGCAACTGACCCAGCTTCATCGCCAGCAGAAAGAGCGCAGTGAGTTGCGCAGTGAAGGCTTTCGTCGATGCGACGCCGATCTCCGGTCCAGCGTGCGTGTAGATGGCGCCGTGGGCTTCGCGCGCAACCATGGCGCCGACGACATTGCAGATGGCGATAGTGCGGGAACCGAGAGCTTTCATCTCGCGCTGCGCGGCAAGCGTGTCCGCCGTCTCGCCGGATTGGGTAATGAGCAGGCCGAGCGCGCCGGAATCGGCAATGGGGTTGCGATAGCGGTATTCGCTGGCGTAATCGACATCGACGGGCAGGCGAGCCAAGCGCTCGATCATGTATTTGCCAGCGAGCGCGGCGTGCCAGCTTGTGCCGCAGGCGGCGATGTTGATGCTGGTCGCGCTGGTTAACTGCTCGTCGGTGAGGTCCATTTCTCCGAGGAAAACTTTGCCGGAGTCGAGCGAGATGCGGCCCATTGTCGTGTCGCGGATAGCACGCGGCTGCTCCCAGATTTCCTTGAGCATGAAGTGCTTGAAGCCGCCTTTTTCCGCCTGGATCGGGTCCCAGTGGATGCGCGTTCGTTCTCGCTCGATGCGGTTGCCGTCGAAGTCGGTGAAGGTTGCGCCTTGCGGTGTGAGGATGGCCATGTCGCCGTCGGCAAGAAAGATCATGTTGCGCGTGTAGTGGAGGATTCCCGGTACGTCCGACGCGATGAAGGACTCGCCTTCGCCTACGCCAATGACGACGGGCGGACCGGAGCGCGCGGCGATAATCTTTTCCGGCTCGGCAGAGGACAGGATACCTAGGGCGAAGGCTCCGGTGAGGCGCTTGACGGCGACGCGGACGGCTTCTTCCAGCTTGAGCGGCTTACCGGATGTTTCGGCCTCCTTTTGGATCTGTTCGATGAGATGCGCAATGATTTCGGTGTCGGTTTCGGTGGCGAATCTGTGGTCTTGCGCCGTCAGCTCGCGCTTCAATTCGAGATAGTTTTCGACGATGCCGTTGTGGACGACGACGATGCGGCCGGTGCAGTCGCGGTGGGGATGGGCGTTTTCCTCGGTGGGGCGGCCGTGTGTAGCCCAGCGCGTGTGGCCAATGCCGTAGGTGCCGGCGAGCGGATGCGTCCTGAGGACTTCTTCGAGATTTTGCAGCTTGCCGGAGGCACGGCAGACTTCAAGCAGCGCCGTGTCAGGGCCGCCGACGGCGATGCCGGCGGAATCATAGCCGCGATATTCGAGGCGCCGCAGGCCTTCGAGAATGACAGGAACAACTTTGCGAGAGCCTACGTAGCCGACGATTCCGCACATGGATCGATTGTATGAGAAAGGAGTGGATGGTTCGTGATTCGCGCGCCGGAAGCGGCGATTTGGGTACGTTTATTCCTCGATGCGGTACGTGAACTCTTCGATGACAGGGTTGGTGAGGACATCGCGGGCGATCTTCTCAATCTGCGCGCGGGCCGCATTCGAGCTGAGGCCGGAACTTAGATTCACCACGAAATACTTGCCCTGGCGGACGCCTTCGACCATGTCGTAGCCGATCTTGCGGAGGGCGTTCTGGATGGTCTGGCCCTGCGGATCGAGGACCGAAGTCTTCAGCGTGACGTAGACATGCGCCTTCATTATCCTTGATTATAGTAGGAAGAGCCGGTGCTGGCAGCGGACAGGAACGCACGTCCGCCATTCATCCTGAGAGTTTGCGTTTTCCCCGTTCCGAGGCGCATCTAAGTAATGGATAAGCTCAAGTGGGTTGCAACGCGCCCGCCGGAACCGCCTGGATAAGCGTACAAGAGAATAGGAGAACAGGAAGTTATGGTGAATTATCTGGAGTTGCCGGTTGGCGACCGCTCCCCGGAAGTCTTTCGCGCGGTGATTGAGATTCCGAAGGAGGGCACGAACAAGTACGAGTATGACAAGCAGCTCCACGTCTTCAAGCTGGACCGCAACCTGCACTCACCGGTGCACTATCCGGGTGACTATGGGTTTATTCCTTCCACGCTGAGTGATGACGGCGACCCGCTGGACGTGCTGGTGCTGGTGCCGCATCCGACCTTCCCTGGCTGCCTGCAGGAAGTGCGGCCGATCGGGCTGCTGGAGATGCTGGACCAGGGCGTGCTGGACGAAAAGGTGCTGGCCGTCGGCAAGAACAATCCGCGCTATGCAAATGTGTGGAATTACACCGATGTTTATCCGCACATGCTGAAGGAGATTACGCACTTCTTCTCGATCTACAAGGATCTTGAGGGCAAGCGCGTGGAAATCAAGGGCTGGCGCGATGCCGCCTATGCGCGCGACCGCGTGGTGGCGGCGATCAAGCACTTTGAGGAAAACAAGGCGAAGAAGCCGGTGGCGGCGAAGTAAGCTGCTTCATTGAAAACAACAAGGCCGTCCTTGCGGGCGGCCTTGTTGTTTTTGCGCGAAAAACGGCGTGAGGATTATTCGGCGGTTGCGGCAGCGGGAAGGTCGCGGTGCGGATTGCGGGGCGTAGCGAAGCGATAGAGCAGCGGCCCAAGAAGCGCGACCATGAGCGAAAAAAACAGCGCGGAGACCGGCTCCGAGCCGAGATGGACCGTGTCGTCGCGCGAGGCGTAGAGCGCGTATGCGATGAGCACGGTTGGGCCGATACCGAGCAGGCAGGCGCAGGCGAAATTGCCGGCTTTGAATGGGCGTGCAAGCTCCGGCTCGCGGATGCGCAGGACGATGAGCGCCACGAACTCAAGCAGCAGGCTGGAGCCGTAGAGCACAAGGTCGATGGTAATGAGCTTTTCGAAAGGCAGCTTGAGGGCTAATCCCCACGCCAGGCCGCAGAGAATGACGCTGACCCACGGCACGCCGCGGCGGTTGCGGCTGGCCACAAAGCGCGGCAACATTCTGTCTTCCGCCATCGCCATGGGCAGGCGGGAGTAGCTCATCACCAGCGCGTTGAACATGCCGATGCCTGCGATAACGCCGCCGGCGGCGACGGTCCATGCCAATGCCGGCCCGCCGATCTGGCGCGCGGCAGTGGTCCAGTCGCCGGTTTCAAAACTGTTGACGGCAAGGCCGCCAAGAGCCGTCGCCGTAAGCGGAAGGATGTAGATGGCCGCAACAAGAGCAGTGGAGAAAATCATGGCGCGGGGATAGACGCGCTGCGGAAGATGCACCTCCTGCGCAACGGTGGAGGCATTGTCCCAGCCCATGTAATTCCACATGGCGACGAGGATGGCCGTCGAAAGCGCGGAGCTGGACGCCGGACCGCTCCACTGGATGGCGGGATGATGCGTAAAACCCTGCCAGAAACCAAGCCCGACAAAAACAGCAAAGGGCGCAAGCAGAAGAACCGACATCCAGACCGAGCCGTCGCCGACGGATGGCGCGCCGCGCAGGTTCCACAGACAACACAGTGCGACAATCGCCAGCGACCAGGCGTAGCCGCGCCAGCCGGCGGTGAGCGCGGGCGCGAGCTTTTCAAGATAGCTGACGGCGAAAGCGGGATAAATCGCCATATCAAAGACGCTGGCGGCAAGCGAAAGCCAGCCTTCCTGGTAGCCCCAGAATGGGCCAAGCGCGCGGCGCACCCAGATGTAAAAGCCGCCGTCAGCGGGAATGGCTGCGGCAAGCTCGCCGATCATCAGCGCGGTAGGCAGACTCCAGAGAGCAGGAAGCAACAGCAGAATGAGAATAGCGCGCGCGAAACCGGCGCCGCCGAGGATGTCCTCAATGGCGTAAGGGCCTCCGGAGACCATGAAAAACGTGGCCGCGACGAGCGGAAGAAGATAAATTTTCCGGTGGGCCGGCTGCTGCACCGGCAGCGGGGCAAGAGGCATATCTGGAATCTAACAAGGATTACGCGGCGCAGGAAGGAGATTTGCGGGGCGGGTTGTTTTTCCTTCCGCGTCAAACACACGGGCCTCCACCCCATAAAGTAAAGATCGCTTCATGGCGACCCGGACGCAGGACACCCGCACTTCCGGTATAATCCAAAATGGACCCGGAGAGATGGCCGAGAGGCTGAAGGCGGCGGTTTGCTAAACCGTTATAGGGTTGTAAAGCTCTATCGAGGGTTCGAATCCCTCTCTCTCCGCCACGACCCCTTCCAAGACCGTCCAGGCAAATCCAAGAAAGTCCACTAAACCCCTTGATAATCAAGGGGTTTTCTCATTTCACCGTCTAAGGCCGTCCAACGGAATCCACGGGAAGCCATGTTCCGGTGGCGGTATTTCTGACGGTACGCGGTGATGGAGTTGACGGTATTTTCCGATAAGAGGGTTAGGAGGGGGCGCAATGGCTCTGACGGTTATAGAAATCAATAAGGGGCTTAGGAAGCAAAGGTCGTCAGAGCGGTTCCTTTCGGAGCAAGGATAGCAGGACTTTGTAGAGGTCCTGGTGCCTGTGATTGAAGCGAAATTCTGTTTCCTTCAAATGGAGCGGGAAGGTGTTCCGGTTGACGCCATGAAATTTGCTCAGCCGATGCTTGGCGTATCCCCAAAAGCTCTCG
>JASHPD010000003.1 GCA_030038315.1 Acidobacteriaceae bacterium | reverse complement strand
GACCGGCATATAGAAGTGCTGCAACGGTGGGCCGATGAAACGGAGGCGACCGTACAGAAAGATGACCGTCAGAAGGATGGCGAAGAAGATTGCGCCATAGGTATAGATAGGCCGATGCTGCGGCCAGATGATCGTCTCTTTGCGACCCCACGTTGTCTTTGCCATTACCTTATCTCCTACCTTCGGCCAGGATTTTTCCGGCCAGCTCATGCTTCGCCGTGCCGATCTGATCGAGCAATTTGTCGAACGCCTCGGGTGTCATCGTTTGCCCGATAGCAAGCGAACGCAGCGCATTCACGAGCAGCAAACGAACGCCTACGATCTCCGGCAGCATGACGGCTTCCGTGCCGCCTGCCGTTTGTGCTGCAACAGCGTCCAATGCCAGGTCGCGCAACCATTCGCCGGTCGTCTTTGCTTCCGCGCTTGCGGCGTCCTCCACGGCACGATATTCCGTCGCGGTAACTTTGGTCGTGAGGGTCTGATTACGGCTCTCCCGGCCACGAATCTTTCCGCGTTTTGTAGTCAGCTCTGAGGCAAGAATCGACATGGCGGCGATGCTCCAATTCTCGAAAATCGCAGGGAGCTAACTAGCTCCCCGATTTTCGTAAGTCACACACTTTGTTACGGAACCCATTAGCTCCCACAGGGAGCTAAACAGCTCCCTACTAGGGGTGGAGTGTCGCAATACACCCGGTGCGAAGCACCGCTCTGGTACCGCCACGGATGTAGGCGGAGAATCATGCTCTCGATCCCGCTACAGATGCCGGTGTTTGGGAAGCGGATGATGCTGCGGATACCGGCTTCTTTGCCGATGCTTCCGCGCCATCATTGGTACTGGCACGGCGCACGCGAAGCGTCGGCGTAATCCGCTGTGCTTCCGGTGACTTCAAGTAATCCTGAAAGTCGCGGTCTTTGGCGAAGACATGCTTCAAGGCTTCCTCGACGACGCTGTTGGCTGGAGCCTTGATGAAAGCGGCGTATTGATCGACCAATAAAGCCGTCGAATCGGTGAGCCGAATCGAGGCGCTGACGTGGCGGGTTTGGGTAACTTCTAGCAGTGGCATTGCATTCTCCTTTGGGTTGAAATCAAGCGGACTTTCTGTGGGCAATCATGCGTTCTGCCGTCGTCACAATCTCTCGCGCACGGGCCGAGCAAAGTGCTGCGGGAAGCTCATGGCAACGCCGGGCTTCCAGCATGGCGATTACGTCGTCGAAACTGCTGCCTTCGATGAGCCAAAGACGGGCGGAAGCCACGTCGATAGTGCGCTGCGCGTAGTACAGAGGATTGGGCTTGTCGGAGCGACGCGAAGCCAGCTCATGCGTGAGCGTCATGGCGTCTTTGCCGTGGGCAAGCTCATACAGAACCCAAGCCCAATCCGACTCCGAATGGCTGTGCTTCAACGGCTGCTTACGCGGCGCTGGAGCAGAAGCGAAGTGCATGGCGTCCACTGTGCCTGCGTCAAGCTCGAAGTCATCGGGAGTCCAGATGGAATCATCGGGATATTCGACCGTGACTTTGTAGGGAGGATCGTACTTCCGATTCAGGAAGCCGGGGACGCGAAGGACACGGTTGCAATCGGTACAGGCGGGATCGCCGCCGAAGGCGATGGTGAGCAGCTTGAGCGTCTGTTCCTGCCGCGCAAAGTCGAAGCGTTCGACGCGCCAAAGCACCTGATACTTACCGGGCGACGTGGAGAGAATCGAGGTCGGTGGCGGAACTAACCGCGATGCCCGGAGCGCAGCGAGCCGGGCATCGCCATCCTCGTCGATGTCGAGGTACAGATGCCGGACGGAAGCGATGCACTCTTTGGTGCGTTTGCGGCTACCAGGGCGAAGTGGATTCGCCGCAACATAGATGCTGTTGCGACCGTGCTGGTTTTCATAGGAGAGCCACGCCATGTACCGGGTCTCCAATACCTGCTCGAAGCGCACGACTCGTTGCATAGGAGTAGGAGCATCCGGTCTGCGAAGCAGGACGGCAATCGTCTCATTTAGATCGAAACAACGTCGGAGAAAGCTGGCGGCAATTTGACTCATAGCGGAACCTTTAGCGAGTGCAATCATGTGGGTCTTAGCAGGAAAAGAAGCCCGGTGATGAGCCGGGCTTTAGAAGGACAGGTGCGGCCTAATCGGCCAGCACCTCGTCGGGGATCTCTTCGTGCTCCTGCTCGTCGGACTCGACCCGTTCGGAGCGGTCGAGTTTGAGGAAGGATTTGACGACAATCGAGTCGCGCTTGCTGCCCTTGTAGTCCTTGTGGCGAATCGCTCCCCGGACTTCGATGAACGTGCCTGTATCGAGCTTTCCGGCTGCCTCTGCACGCGGGCCGAAGACGATGCAACGGTGCCATTCGGTGAGCGTCGTGTACTTGCCTTCCTTGTTCTTGAAGCGAGTATTAGTCGCCATCGAAAACGTGGTGAAGGTGCTGCCGTTCTTGGTGTAGGTTTTGGCGGGACCGCCGAGGTTGCCGATGAGGATTGCGAGGTTCGTTTCCATGATGGTGTCTCCGGTTTGAATTCCCGAACTTACTCGGGTCACTAATAAGCGAAGTGGGCCTATGCTCCCAAGAGCCAAGGAGTGCTTTATTGGGCGCAGGCCGGAAGAAGTTTGAGCGGCGTTCTTTGCCGTCGTTTTCAAACTTGTTCTGGAGGGCACCGGAAAAGCAGAACGACGCCGTGCCGCAGGGCGCAATAGGGGTATTCCCCGTAGCAGTGACCGAGTATGAGACGGGATTGTTATGAGGAGACTTATCGGAGAACCCGTCCTCCATCGCTGCTCAGAGTCATGCCATTCACCGGGAACGACGCTGCCCACGTTTGGCCGACTGCTCGCGCAGACAAGTACCAGGACGCCGCCGATACCGTTGACAGTTCGGGCCGCATAGGAAAGCTCGAATGCACGTCGATTCGTCCGATGATTCGCTATGCTCTCCGAAGAGCGCTGCGACTCGATAATGTTTCGGCAATCCATCCGCTTACCTCACGCAACTCCGACCGGAACTCGATAGATGTCCTCCGTCTCGAAGGACTGCTCCGCATGGCTGTAACCCTTCACGGCTATCAGCTCGCGTACCCGGCGTCGGCCCGAATGATCGCGCTCGCAATACAGAACGAAGTCGATGGCTTCCGCCGTCTCCGAACGAATGAATGAGTGGTTGAGATTGGCACGAGCACTGAGAGCTAAATCGGAGAGCCGATTCAGAGCATCCCATGCGCTTTTTGCATGGATCGTGGAGAGCGTTCCACCATGCCCCGTATTCATCGCTTGCAAAAGGTCATAGCCGCACTCATCGCGGATTTCGCCCATGATGATGCGGTCGGGACGGTGACGTAATGCTGCGGCTACAAGCTGGCTTGGAGTGACGGCAACCTGGCCGGGGATCGCTTCGACAGCTTCCCACCGAACGGCGTTCGGATGCGTTATCTTTAGCTCCGCAGGCTGCTCGATGACGATGAGCCGTTCATGGAGCGGAACATGGTCGAGAAGCGCCTTCATCAAAGTTGTCTTCCCACTACCAGTTCCGCCGCTGATGATGCCGTTCTTCCTCTCTGCAATCAGGCCCACAACAATGTCTCTGATCTGCTGTGGCAGACTGCCCGATGCAATCAGCTCATCCGACGTGAACCAACGATTGAATTTCCTGACGGTGAATGTCGGGCCATTGATGGAAGACGGCGAGCCGACAACGGCGACTCTGGAGCCGTCGGGCAGGCGGGTATTGAGGATGGGATTCTGGCTGGTAAGGTCTTGTCCGAGGATACGGGCCACGCGCTCAATCGCAGCCTGCAAGCGGTCGTTGGTGTAGGGCGTGGAGAGTGTAATCTGCTCGACCACGCCACCCCGATCCGCATACACGCCGGTCGTCCCGTTAATCATCAAATCCGAGATGGACGGGTCAAGCAGCAGTCCCCGCAACTCTTCGGGAAAGAACGGCAATATCAGCTCGAAGCTCACCGTACTGCTCCGTCTGTTGTGGCTGCCGGTGTACCGGGGGCAATCGGGTCAACTGATACGCGGTTCTCGTGAAACTCGGTGATGGTCAGTCCAAGAGGATTGATGAACTCATATTGCGGATAGATTTTCGCCTGGTCGCTCACCTGTTTGGGATTCAGGTAATAGGTGATACTGACCATCCAATGCTCGGTGCGCGGCTCCCGCGAGTGGCTGGGCGAGTAGAGCTTGTCCAGTGCGAGCAATGCTGTCCCACGCGCCATGACAGCGCCCTGTACGGTCTGCTGCGACATAGACGTGATGGTGACGTCCTTCACCTCTACATCGCTCTGCTCGATCTGTCCGCCGATAACCTGCGAAACCAAATGGTTCTGATTGTCTTCGGTCATCAACTGCGAAGCGAGATTGCTGGAAAGAAAGTAGTAGTTGAGCGGGTATTTTTTGGCGATGGTGTCGCGGTTGATCGTATAGCGGTAGTTCGCCCAATCGGTAAGGTAGGTGCGAACCTCTCCCTCGCGTGGGCTGTAATTCAAGTCGCTGTACTGGATCGCCTGGGCGCGGCCCATCTCGTCGATACGGATGTAGCGGTTTACGAGCGGGCGGCGGGCCAGCGAAAAGTTGAGCCACATGGAGCCGCAAAGCAGGACAGTTCCACAGGCGAGGATGAGGCGGTAGGCTTTCCGCTCGGCATAGTGTGAGGCGTACACCTCATTGCCAATCTGATCCGTAAGGACTGCCTGCTCCGGCGTCATCTGTTGTTCATTGACTACTGTGTGCGTGGACATGAGGAGGATGACTCCTTTCATTGACGGCGTGGAGCACCACAGCGGCATAGATCAATCCCGCGATGATGCAACCGAGAAGGACTACCAGAAAAAGGCAGCCAAGCGGTTTGCCTAAACCTGCTTTTCTCATTGCCAGGGCGTGAACCTGATACTTGAACATCTCTATCCAACTCCTCCTGCGATGAAGAGTGTCGATACGACATTGCTCACCGCGTTACCCATATTTCCAGCCATTCCCGCCGCCCCACCGAAGATCGCTTGCGTCATACTCGGAATAAAGAGCATATTCACGATGAATGCGACGAATACCATGATGCACGGAATGAGATTGGCAAGCCACATCTCCATTGAGTAATTGCCATTGAAGGTCTGTTGGATAAACGCATTCATAAAACCGCCCCAAACGAAGATGAAGGCGGCGGCCACAGCACGAATCATCGCAAAGCTGATGAGCACATCAAGGAAGTGAAAGAACTTCGCACGGAAGGTCCTCGTCATTAGCAGCGGGACGAAGATAGGGCCGAATAGAGCGGTCACGCCGTAGAGGATGAAGGCGCTGCAATTAATCACAAACAGAATCGCGGACGCGATGCCGAGAAGCGCCTGCACGACGAAGTAGCAAAGGATCTGAATGGGTGCCATGAGAGACGGCATCGCGGTATTGTCGCCAGCGGTCTTGAAAAGCTGGAGAAGGTTGTTCAGCGAATTTTGATCGAAGGCTGCAACCATCGCCTGCGCGATGTAGCTGAAAAAGTGATTGATACCGAAGCTAGCGCCTGGGAACGGGTTCACCCAATAGCTTTCCAGCAGACAGCAGATGATGAGCCGCACCAGAAAGTTCACCAAATCGCCTGCGTGGACCGGCTGTGCGTGAAAGCGAAGCGTCATGCTTTGCGTATTCCAGTTCACAACCATGCTGATGAGCACAAAGAGGGAGATGCAGGCCAGCTCCGTCAATCCAAGCTGCGTGAGCGCCCCACCGTTCTGTGTCGTCAGATTGGTAAGGTTGTTGGTGAACTGATACAGCCAATCGACGCCGGAACTCGCGCTCGGAAGCGCCTGCGCTAATAAAACTACGGAAACCATATTGCCCCCTCCCTCGGTTGCTTTTAGGGGATGTACTTCTGCCAGGTCTTACCTTCGTTGGCAGCGGCGGAGTTGTGCTTCTTCTTGTCTGCCTCCACACGACGCCGGAATGCTTCATTCTCAGCCTTGCGTTCCTCGGCCTCCTTCTGCTGTTGCTGAAGGATGCCCGCTGCTTTGGCGGGGGCAGCGGCGGCTTTCGCCGCCTCATGCCGCTGGTAGGTGAGCGCGCCACCCATCGCGGCCAGTGCCGCGAGGATGGCGAGCAGGATTTTCGTGTTGATCGCTTTCAGCATTACGGTCTCCGTTATGGCAGATAGCTGTCCCATGTGCTGCCTTCATTGGCGGCGCTGGTGTCGTTGGCCGAACGCTGTTGCTGGACGAAGACGGCGGTGTTGAGGTCTTCGGCCTGGGCGTTTCGCCGTTCCATGTTGGCAAGCGTCATCTGCGAGGCAATGCAAGCCTGCAAAGTACCCTGCGACTGCATCTCTGCGGTCTTCTGTGCTTCCGCCGCGTTGAGCAGGTTGAGTTGCTGGACTTCACTGTTGGTTGAATCCGATACATCGAACTGCGAAGAGAGAAGTGAGCTGTTCGCCGTCGCATTGGTGCTCCTGTCACTCCGGTACTGGCCGACGGCAGTGAGGCAGTCGGGAGAGACGGCATCGGAGGTTTCAATCAACGCGAGCTGTGATGTGCGGGAGCTGCCGAGAGATTGGCTGGCAAGGTAGGTCGGTGCGCTGCCGTTCATGGTGACGGTAGCGGCCTTCCATGCTGTGCTCGACGCGGACGGTGAGTTGGTATTGAGCGCGATGCTCATGCCTGCCGTCT